>JALVEA010000352.1 GCA_027008665.1 Thiotrichaceae bacterium
CTTGGCTATTATATTGAAAAAATTGATAATTTACTCTCTAAACCACGTTATTTATTGCTCTTGATTATGGCAACGTTTGTGATTGTATTATAGGAGCGTGGTAATGAAAGAGACAATAATACAATTTAGCGAAATACAAGCGGCATGGCCGTTATTAGAGCTATTGCAATTATTACCCTTTGTCACCGCTTTAATATTATGGCGAGTACGGACTCAATCTAGGGCTATGATTGCTTTATCAGCCAGTGTTTTGGAAATGTTATTGGCGTTGCAACTGTATTATCAGTTTGATTTAAGCACAGACAAGATGCAGTTTGCCAATCAAGTTGATCTATTGGGGCTTTCCTACCATGTGGCGGTGGATGGAATTAGTATCTCATTTGTACTACTAACCGCTTTATTAAGTTTATTGAGCGTATTATTTGTTATTTTTAGACGTTTACATCAAACAAGCGTGTTGGCGATTATGGCATTGATTCAAGCCTTGCTAATGAGCCAATTTGTGAGTGTTAATCTGCTTTGGTTTGTATTGATGTCGATTTTGGAAATGATCGCATTGGGGTATCTACTTTATCGTTGGGCAACCTTTGTCGATGCTAAGCCAATGATTATCCGCTATTCACAGTATATGAGCGTTGGTATTTTACTAATGTTAATTGGCACTTTTATGTTGGGCTGGAACTACTCAGGTCAGCACGGTGGCGATTGGAGTTTTGATCTTTATAAACTCGCGCTCACGCCAATAGAACCTGCCATTGCCACCTTTACTTTTTTTACTTTATTTTATGGCTTGGGGATTCGCATTCCCATTTTTCCATTGCATGGTTGGTTACCTGAAACAATTCAACATGGCAATGTGGCGGTAGCGCCGATGTTTTTACTGGGTTTAAAAGTCGGTATTTTTGCTTTGTTGCGCTTTGTGTTTCCTATCATGCCTGAAAGCGTGATTGAGTGGCATAATATTGTGATTATCTTTTCTGTCATTGGTATTTTCTATGCCGCTTTACTGGCAATGCGACAAGTTAATCTGCGTCGTTTAATGGCCTATGCCGTGATTAGTCATACGGGGATTTTAAGCATTGGTTTATTTACTCTGCATAAACAAGGCTTTGCAGGTGGCATTATGTTGGCAATTAATTTTGGTTTAGCGATTTCAGGGCTGATGTTTATGATTGGTCTTGTGTGGCAACGCACTAATACCGCTTCTATTGCACGTCTTGGTGGAATTTTTCAATATATGCCAATTGTCACTATTGCCTTTTTAATTTCAGGTTTAGCGATTATGGGAATGCCGGGGACTCCAGGCTTTGATGCAGTGCATTTAGTATTGGAATCTTCCATTGTTGAATTTGGCGCATTGGTGACTATTGCGGCTGCTTTAGGCAATGTGGTTGCAGCAGGTTTTCTATTATTTGCCTTTCAAAAAGCCTTTTTAGGTGAGCCAAGTGGTGATACTTCTCGTTGGGATACTCGCCCTGCACGTCTGACAGAACGGGCTATGGCATTGATTGTTATTGTGGTTATTTTGGGAATGGGATTTTTCTCTGATCTATGGCTTAGTCTTTTTGATCATTCATTGAATAATTTAAGTCATGTCTATCAACAACTTCTCAATCATCAAGGAGGGCATTAATAATGGCATTAGGCTCAATGGCATTGCATAGTGCCGATTTTTCATGGTTAAGCTGGCTTCTTTTATTACTCCTATTAGGTGCAGGAATAACCTTGATAATATCCGCTACAATAGCCCGTTGGTTTGCCTTAGCGGTTAATTTACTTGCTTTTATAGTGGCGTTAATAATTAGCATTGGTTTCGATAGTCGTTTGCAAGGGTTTCAATACATTGAAAAATATACATGGATTAGGGGGTTAAATATCCATTATTTCTTGGGTATTGATGGTATTTCAGTGCTGTTCTTACCTGCTACCACCTTATTATTCACTGCTATTATTTTGGCATCATGGAATAGTATTAATAAACTCAGAAATCTCTATTTTGCACTGCTTTTAATCTTAGAATGCTCGATCTTAGGCGTTTTTGTCGCATTAGATACGATAGTGTTTATTCTTTTTTGGGAAATCTCACTGATTCCATTATTTTTCCTTATTACCCTCTGGGGTGTTGGGGCTAATAGACGCTATGCAGGGGTAAAATATGTCCTGTTTATGATGGGCGGTGGTTTAGCGTTACTATTTGCCTTTGTTTTATTAGCCCTTGGTGGCGAGACTGGAAATTATGTCTTTTCTTATCCTGAATTGGTGACAATAGCTAACGATAATCAATATCAAACCATTATTTTCTTTTTGCTTTTATTTGGTTTTGGAGTCAAAACGCCACTTTTTCCAATGCATACATGGCTACCTGTATTAGCACAAGAAGGGCATCCTGCAAGTGTTGCTAGCATTGTCGGTTTAAAACTTGGGGCTTATGGATTATTGCGTTTTACCTTGCCACTGGCACCCGATGCGGCACAAAGCTTTCAAAGCTTAATGGTTGGGCTAGGTCTTATTGCAGTTGTTTATGGCAGTATTGCGGCACTCAATCAAAGCAATATCAGACGCATGTTAGCTTTTTCGAGTTTAAGCCATGTGGGGTTGATTGTCATTGCCCTTGCCACCATGAGTCAACAAGGCATTCAAGGTGCTATGTTTCAACTACTTAACTTTACTATGGTTGCAGGCGGGCTATTTTTACTCACTGGATTCCTTTATCAGCGCATTGGATCGACTGATGTGGTGAGTCTCGGCGGAATCGCTAAAACAATGCCCCTGTTGACCTCTTTTTTCTTTTTTCTAGCACTTGCTAATATTGGCGTACCCGCAACGAGTGGCTTCCCCGCTGAACTTTTATTAATTCTTAGTGCCTTAGGTCACTACACAGGCATAGGGATTGCAGTTTTATTTGGTATTATTCTCAGTGCCGCCTATATATTAGAACTATTTCGCAAAAGCTTTCTTGGGCAATGTCGCAATCAAGCCATTCTCGATGCACAAGACTTAAAAAAACGTGAAATCTTAATCGCATTAATAATATGTTTTATTGTGCTCTTCTTCGGCTTATTCCCACAACTTATATTGGAAACAATGGACGTTTCAACCCAAAATTGGGTAAGCTTAATGACAAAACAGTAAACTGACAATTAATCTATCCTTGCTCGTATTCTGGAAGTTCATCGATTAATAAATTGCACACTTTGACCGCTTCTCTATAACCTTGACAGTCTATTAAAAAATTGTATCGATATTGTTCGGCGCAGACGGTTATTGTTTGAAGTGCCATTTGGTATTTGCTTTTATTGGTTTTGAATTTCTCTTGATACACTTCAAAATATCTATTTTTTCTTATGACATTAGCTGTAAAGTCTAACTCAAGTTAGCGTATTAGGGAAAATATGCATGGTAGTGAAAAAATCGCAATTAGGAACTTCTTACAGCTTATCGTTAATTCATAGCCAATTAATTGAACAATCATTATACTCTTTACACAATGTAGCTTTTTAAAGTTTTTTCCCTTAGTAGTGTATAAAAAAGCTACAGATGAGGCATCAGGTATACCCCAAATAACCTTGTTGCCAACAATAATAACAATAATAATGGCGAAAAAAATGAAACCACAAATCCTCATTGGCCTTACTGTCTCTGCTATTTATGCACTTTCTGGTTGTAGCCAAAATTCTCCGCGTATGACACCCCCTCAAAAAACTGCATCACAGGTTATTTCACATAATAGTAGTAATACGCTAAAAGCACGCCAAGCTGTTCCGCAACGTCGTCAAGTTAAAGTTCAACGACAAGTTGCCCCCCAAGCTTTAGTTGCATCGCAACGATTTAAAAAACAAGCATTGCATCATCAGTCTAGGATCTTTCAACAGTTTCCTCCTGCTCAACCTCAACCTCAACCTCAACCTCAACCTCAATTTCAACCTGTTCAACGCCAACAACAAATGGCGGCGGGTATGCCTGGAATATCAGTGCAAGAGGTACGTAAAATTGGCGATAAAATATTTCAAAATGAAAGTGGCGGTGATGTTAATAAGTTAGTTCATTGGAATAAAGGTGAAGATTTTGCCTCTATGGGGATTGGTCATTTCACATGGTATCCCGCAGGTCGTCGTCAAAGTTTTGGTAACACTTTTCCAGGGTTATTGAGTTATTTAGAGTCTCGTGGTGTGCGTTTACCATTATGGGTGCAGCGAGCAAAGCATACTGGCGCACCTTGGAAAACACGCGCACAGTTAATGCGTGATAAAAATAATCCTCAAGTACAACAGTTACAAAGAATTTTATACGAAACACGCTATTTGCAAGCAGAATATATTATGCAACGTGCACAACGTGCTATGCCTAAATTAGTGACGACCGCACCTCCTCATTTACGTCCAATGGTGGCAGGTAATTTAAATGCTGTGGCAAATTCTCGTGGTGGTTGGTATCCCTTGATTGATTATGTCAATTTCAAAGGTGAAGGCTTAAATCGTCACGGTGGTTATAAGAGACAAAACTGGGGTTTATTACAGGTGTTAGAAGAAATGCGTCCTGTCTCTCCAGGGGCTGAGGCATTGAATGAATTTGCAAATGCTGCTATGCGTGTTCTTCAGCGTAGAGTTAGAAACTCACCCCGTAGCCGTAATGAACAACGTTGGTTAGCAGGTTGGAACAATCGTATTTCAACCTATCGACAGGCATCATAAGTTCTACTTAATTATTGCTTACTAGAAGAAATCTTGAATGAATAAAGATGCTCTATAGTTTAAACTTGAAAAATGTAGCCTGAACCCAATCTATCAAGGCTACTATAAATTAATTTCAGCGGAGCATGTGTGGAACAATATAGAGGAACAACGATTCTATCAGTTCGTCGTGGCGGTAATGTTGTCATTGGCGGTGATGGGCAGGTTTCATTAGGTAATACCATTATGAAAGGCAATGCACGTAAAGTTCGTCGCCTTTATAATGATAGGGTGATTGCAGGATTTGCAGGTGGTACTGCGGATGCCTTTACTTTATTTGAAAAATTTGAAGGCAAGCTCAATGCCTTTAATGGTAATCTAACCCGTGCTGCTATTGAATTGGCTAAAGATTGGCGTACTGATCGTGGTATGCGCCAACTTGAGGCATTATTAGCGGTGGCTGATGCTAAAACCTCTTTGATTATCACTGGCAATGGGGATGTGATTGATCCTGAAGATAATCTGATTGCCATTGGTTCTGGTGGCCCCTATGCTCAATCTGCTGCGCGTGCTTTATTAGATAATACCGATTTAACAGCGCGTGAAATTGTAGAAAGAAGCTTATCCATCGCAGGTGATATTTGTATTTATACGAATCAAAATCGCACCATTGAAGAATTGTAAATAGTTTAGAACTGTATTTATATTTAAGAGACTCCTCATGTCAATGACACCTAGAGAAATTGTTCAGGAATTAGATAAACACGTTGTAGGACAAGCCGATGCAAAGCGTGCAGTGGCAATTGCATTGCGTAATCGCTGGCGTAGACAACAATTAGCCCCTGAATTAAGCCGTGAAGTTACCCCTAAAAATATTTTGATGATTGGTCCGACAGGTGTTGGTAAAACAGAAATTGCACGGCGTTTATCACGCCTTGCGAATGCACCTTTTATTAAGGTAGAAGCAACTAAGTTCACTGAAGTTGGTTATGTGGGTAAAGAAGTCGATTCAATTATCCGTGATTTAGCAGAGGTAGCGGTTAAATTAACCCGTGAACAAGAAGTAGAAAAAGTACAATATCGCGCTCAGGATGCAGCAGAAGATCGTATCTTAGATATTCTATTACCCCGTCCTAAATCTGAAATGGGAACAGAGAGCTGGTTAGATACTTCTGATGACAAAACTGCTGTTGAGAACTCAACTCGTCAAAAATTTCGTAAAAAATTACGTGAAGGCAAACTTGATGATAAGGAAATCGAGATAGAAGTATCCAATACCACAATGGGGGTTGAAATTATGACTCCACCTGGAATGGAGGACATGGCTAGTCAATTACAAGGCATGTTTGAAAATCTAAAAGGGAGTGGAACTAAAAAGCGCAAATTAAAAATAAAAGATGCCTTAAAAGAATTAACGGAAGAAGAAGCGCATAAAATGGTCAATGAAGATGACCTAAAAGCGCGAGCTTTGCATAATGTGGAGCAAAATGGCATCGTTTTTCTTGATGAAATTGATAAAGTGGTTCGTAAAAGTGAAGTAGGTGGTGCTGATGTGTCACGTGAAGGAGTACAGCGTGATCTACTGCCTTTAATTGAAGGTTGTTCTGTTACAACTAAATACGGCATTGTCAATACGGATCATATTTTATTTATCGCTTCAGGAGCTTTTCATTTAGCAAAACCTTCTGATTTAATCCCTGAATTACAAGGTCGTTTACCGATACGGGTAGAGATGAAAGCACTGACAGCGAATGATTTTGAGCGTATTTTAGTAGAACCCAATGCATCATTGACCGAACAATATATCGGTTTACTTAAAACAGAAGGTGTAACGCTTAACTTTACCGATGATGGTATTAAAAAATTGGCAGAAACAGCCTATCTGGTGAATGAACGTACTGAAAATATTGGTGCGCGTCGTTTACATACGATTATGGAACGTTTATTAGAAGAAACTCTTTTTCATGCGCCTGACTGTGAACCGACTCTAGTCATTGATGCAAAAGCAGTGGATAAATCACTGGGCGAACTGGTGATTGATGAAGACTTGAGTCGTTATATTCTTTAATAAGGAAAATCAATCATGACACCAACAAATATAGCATTACACCAAACCTCTAAGATTTTAGAGTTGACGTGGCCTGATGGGGTTTCGCATAATTTAAGCTGTGAGTATCTACGTGTCTCATCTCCCTCGGCAGAAGTGCGTGGGCATGGTATTGGACAGGAGAAGCTTCAATTAGGAAAAGAAAACGTCAATATCAAAGCCATTGAACCTGTGGGTCATTATGCAATAAAACTCGTTTTTGATGATAATCATGATAGCGGACTCTATAGCTGGGATTTATTGCGTGAATTAGGGGATAATTATGAACAAAACTGGGCAGATTATTTGAAAAAATGTGAGGAACAGGGCTATGAGCGCAAACAACCCGGTCAAATTATCTGACTCATTAGCTACCTTAAAATACAATCAGGACGGTTTAATTCCCGCTATCGCACAACAATATGATAGCGGTGAAGTGCTAATGATGGCATGGATGAATCAATCTGCTATTGAAGAGACATTAAAAACAAATCGTGTTTGTTATTGGTCTCGTTCACGCCAAGCTTATTGGCGTAAGGGAGAAAGTTCAGGACAGGTACAAATGCTAAAAGAACTACGCATTGACTGTGATGCAGATACTTTATTAATTAAAGTCGATCAAACAGGCCCGGCTTGCCACACAGGAAGACGACAATGTTTTTATAAATTAGTAAAGGGCAATGCGGTCATTATTGACTCTGAACCACTGATTGATCCTAAAGAGCTGTATGGTTAATGAAAAAATTGCTAATGATCATTATCCGTGGCTATCAATTATTTTTAAGCCCTGTACTTGGTAGTAATTGTCGCTATGCGCCGACTTGTTCCCATTATACGCATCAAGCAATTGCTCATTATGGGGCGATTAAAGGATCATGGATGGGAATAAAGCGTATTTTGCGCTGTCACCCTTGGGCTAAAGGTGGTTATGATCCTGTTATACCTGAGGCTATATCAAATACAGCGACGCATAAAAAAAGGCGAAATCTTTAAAATTTCACCTTTTTAAATTTTGATCTTATATGATCAAAATTTAGTTTTGTATCGTAGCGAACTTAGATTGCTACGATGTTTTCTGCCTGAGGCCCTTTTTGACCTTGTGTTACAGTGAACTCGACACGTTGACCTTCTTGTAATGTTTTAAAACCTTCACCAACGATTGCGCTGAAATGAGCAAAAACATCTGGTCCAGACTCTTGTTCGATAAAACCAAAACCTTTAGATTCGTTAAACCACTTTACTGTTCCTGTCGTTGTTGACATATTAATATCCTATTTATTCAAATGTAATTGGAAGCCCTAGAAAACAAGGCCGACACGCTGAAAAATATTGCTATGAATTATGAAAAACAGGATGAAACACTAAGGTGAAACATCGCAATGGTGTTGCATAAATATAACGCGTACTTCCAAGCTGTTTGAATTATATATAGCATTTTGCGCCATAGTCAACGATATTTGCTGTTATTCCCAGCACATTTGTCTGTTTGGTTAATAATTAAGCTAATAAAGTGTATTTATGCGCTTGAACCATTAAATTTTTAACCTCAACTTGCGTCCGCCTGTAATTTGAAAACTATTTTCTCGATAAAATTGCAAGGTTCTGGCAAATTCAGGCAATGGTGGTGTGGTAACTTCTAGTTGTTTCCAACCTCGTTGCTGGGAAAAATCAATCGCCTTATCCAGCAAATCTTTACCAATATTTTGTGAACGATAAGCTGATCGCACATAAAGTTCAGGAATTGTTCCATAGGCACCTTCGGCATATAAAGCATAACTTTCATAAAGTGAAACAAAACCGACAGCATTGTTGTTGCTATTCATCGCAATAAAAACCCAATATTTGTCTTCTTCAATTAATGCTTTTGCTCTTTTTGCTGTTTCAGCTTGATCAAATTTAAAAACAGGATCATTGCTTAATTGCATAATTTCATCTAATAACTCACCCACCATTATGGCTAAGTCATCATAGTTATCAGGGGCAATCTTTGTAATTACACTCATTAGCTTTTCCGCCTTACATCCATTACATTTGGCAACTCTTCAATTTTTTCTAATGCATCAGAGAGTTTCTTTAGGTTTTCTATCAATACTTCGATAGTAAGAATTGAGATTAAATCCGTTTTACCCTGTTCAATCGAAATATTAGATACATTAATCTGTTGTTTTGCTAATACATCCGCTACATCACGTAGAAATCCTGGTTGATTAAAGCCTGTGACTTGTATATTAACTGTATAAGCTGTGGTTTCGTTTCCCCAACTGGCATCGGTCAATCGGAGTTGTTGTTCTGAGGTGAGATTTTTTATTTGCACATTAGTACAGTCACTACGATGAATTTTTATACCACGACCAATACTAATATAACCAATAATCTGATCCCCTGGAACAGGCTGACAACAGTTCGATATTTCTACTAATAAATTACTAACCCCCTGTATTTGAATTCCTTGATGATTAGATTTTTGATTAACACGTATTTTTCTGAGTTTAACTTCATTTTTATCGGGTAATTCAATATAATCGGTTAATTGAGCAACACTTATATCACCGCGTCCTAAGGCAATTAAAAACTCTTTTTCACTTTGCAGTTTAAAACGTTTGACCAATTGAGCGATATCATATTTCTTGATACCTAAACGGCGTTTCTCTTGCTCTAATACCATCATTCCATCTTTCAAGTTTTTCTCATGATCTTGTTGACGAAACCAATGTCGAATTTTACTTCTCGTTCCTGCTGAACCTACATATTCTAGGACAGGATTGAGCCATTTGCGCTTAGGTTGTTCTTTTTTTCCTGTAATAATATCCACTTTATCGCCATTGCGTAATTTATAATCTAATGGAACAATCACGCCATTGACTTTAGCACCGATACAAAGATGTCCAACATGGGTATGAATGGCATAGGCAAAATCAATAGGAGTAGATCCTTTTATGAGATCAAAAATATCGCCTTTAGGGGTTAAAACAAAGACACGATCAGGAAAAATACCAGCACGAAAATCTTCTAATAATTCAGAATCAGACTCTTCATTATCTAGTAAACGCCGCAATGATGATACCACCCGTTCCATATCCCTATCTTGAGAACCGCCTTCTTTATAACGCCAATGCGCTGCCACTCCTAATTCTGCAAATAGATGCATATCTTTAGTACGGATTTGTATTTCAACCGCTTTATTTTCTGGCCCTACGACCACCGTATGTAACGACTGATAACCATTAGCTTTGCGGTTATTAATGTAGTCATCAAATTCTTCTGGAATATATTGCCAAGCGGCATGAACAGTAGAAATAACGGCATAGCAGTCCTGATTATTTTCTACAATCACCCGTACTGCACGCAAATCATATAACTGATCAAAGTCGATCTGTTTGCGTTGCATTTTCTTCCAAATACTATAAATATGCTTGGGTCTACCATAAACTTTGGCTTTAATGTTATGCTCTGTTAATAAGGTTTCTAATGTGTTGGTAAACTTTACAATATACGCTTCGCGTTCTAGACGTTTATCAGCCAATAAGGTTGCAATACGCCGATAACAATCGGGTTCTAAATAACGAAAGGCAAGGTCTTCCATTTCCCATTTTAGCTGACTAATGCCTAAACGATTAGCAAGGGGAGCGTAAATTGCCATTGTTTCGGTTGCAAAGGCTTGTTTTATTTCATTCTCTGAATTTGCGACTAAACGTAATTGTTGCAAATCCCAAGCTAGACGGATTAGCACTGCACGTACATCATCGACCATTGACAACAGCATACGGCGTAATTTTTCTGCCTGTGCAGGAATGGCAACCCCTTTTTCTACAGGCGACTTAAAATTATGCAAGACACGCATATTTTTAACTAAAATAGCAATGGTCTGATTAAAATCACGCTCAATATCTTCGATAGAGAAAATATCATTCAGGCTAATATCACTGAGTAAAGTAGCAATAAGGGTTACTTGATCGACTTGTAAACTTAATAAGGTATTTGCAACATCAAGGCTTATAGGTATATACGATGCTTGATGCGTTGATTCTATTTGCAATATATAGTCAACTGCATCACTAATCATTTGCTGATCATCTTGATGATTAGATATCCATAAACGTTTAATCCACTGATCACGGCTATATCTTGTATCTTTAATGAGATGGCTATGCTGCATATTAATTACCTTATAATATCTATCACATCTTTGTGGGAATGCAGGAGCAAGGTTAGTAACTTAATTACTTGAAACCACCTTACCCAATAAAATTAATCTTTGTTTCAATTTCATTCAATTTTTGAATAATGGCGCTTGGTTTTTTATCTTCTAACCAAGTATTTTGTTCTGGGTTATACCATATTGCATATAAGCCTGCATTTAACGCACCGAGCACATCGCATTTTGGATTATCACCAATATGAATTGTTTCTTCTGCTGCACAATTGGCTAACTTTAATGCATGATGAAATATTTCAGGAGCAGGCTTTGCAAAACCTGCATCGATAACATTGACAGTAAAATCAAAGTATTTGCCAATACCAATCTGATCCACATCTGCATTACCATTACTGATCACACCTAAGCTGAAATTTGCAGATAACTGTTCTAAACTTTCTAATACACCTTCAAATAAAGTCACTTGATTTCGTGCTAACCAGAAAATATGAAAGGCATCCTGTACCATTTGAGAGGGGTAGGAAAATTCATCTGCAATTTGTGCCAACCAATCAAGGCGAATTTGAGTCAAATTAAAAACCTGTTCAGGGTGAGTGTGCATATACTGTTGACGGCTTTCGAAAAGTTGTTGTTCGCTATAGTTTTTCGTTATTTTGGGATAATAACGTTTAAACCACGCATAACACTTCTTCTCTGCCATTTTCAAGACAGGTTCGCAGGCCCATAAGGTGTCATCTAAGTCGAAGGTAATACATTTAATCATCATGAGGGAATGATATGATAAGCTATCATTATAAGTTTAGTTTTTTATTCAGTATTTTTCTATTGACCTTATTGCTACTGCCTTCATTGCTAGAAGCTAAAACAATGGTATTGATTCACGGGCATATGGCTGATGGTATGTCATGGCGCACAACAAAGGTAACGAATGGACTTCTATTGGCAGGATGGAAAGATGGAGGAAACTATAGTTTTAATCAATATGGGCTATTAGCTCCTCACAATACCAACGCAAAACCTGATGCCTTTTTCAGTGTAGACCTACCTTCAAAAGCACCTATTTATGTGCAAAGCAATATACTAAGACAATATCTAGATCATCTCTATGCAATTCGTAATGAGCCTATTATATTTGTTGGGCATTCCTCAGGAGGTATTGTGGCGCGTTTATACCTTGTAACTCCAGGTCATGTGCCAGCTGCCGCATTAATTACGATTGGTACACCGCATCTAGGCACACCGATTGCCAATATTGCCTATTTAGCAGCTAATTCTCCTTTTGGAATTATGCTTAATACAATGGGAGAGCATACTATTCGAGACTCACGCAGTCTTTATACGGATCTAAAAACAGCACAGCCTAATACTTTTCTCTATTGGTTAAACCAACAGCCTCACCCACGTATTCCCTATGTTTCCATTATTCGTAACAATGAAAGCAAAACCAGACCTAGTAAATACGATTTTATTGTCCCTCCAGAAAGTCAAAATATGAACAATGTATGGGCATTACGAGGACAATCACTTATTTATTTAACCAAAGAGAATCATTTTTTAAGTGGTAAAGATGGTTTGTTTTTAATTGATATTCTAAAACGACTCTCAAAGATGTAGTGTTTTTGCGTCTTTATTTTCTTGGAATAGCCTAAGCTAGGTCGTTATTTAAATTAATATTTCATTACCTTTAAGTTAAAGAAAATTAACTGCTTTCATATTGAAAAATAATCATTTCAGTCCTAAATTTTTAGGGAGAGATTTAGTTTGTTATCTAAAAAATTGAAGAGGTTAATTATGAAAAAAAGAATCAAACCAAAATACCTAAGTATTGCTGTATTAGCTTTACTTGCAACGCAGGCGAATATGTCATTTGCTGATAATAATCAAACAACGCAAGCGACTGCAGAGATAAAAGCAGGAAAACAAATGCAATCATGGTTAGGCGTTACTTTAGGGGATATTCCTCCTGTACTGTCCGCTCAGTTAAGTGATCTTATTCCTAAAGGGCAGGGCGTATTAGTTCGCTCTGTTAGTAAAGATTCTCCCGCAGAGAAAGCAGGTTTAAAAGTAAATGATGTCTTACTGAGTTTGAGTGATCAAAAATTGTATTCCGCAGGGCAATTATCAGGGCTAATTCATGCTATAAAACCAAAGACTGAAGTCAGCTTTAAGGTAGTCAGCAAAGGAAAAGTAGCGGATATTAAAGTGGTATTGGGAGAGAGAAAAATACAAAGTCTGCCACAAGCTCAGTCTTTTAATAATCCATCTTGGTTAGCACCTCAGCTACCTAAATTTGGTAATAATGGTATAAAACAACAAGCGAATGTATTGGGTAGTTTTGAGTCGGTACAAGTGCAAACCATTGGCAATGGACGCTATCGGGCAGAGGTAACTTACAAAAATAAAGCAGATGAGAGTAAACAATTTAGTTTTGAAGGTAAAAAAGAAGAAATTATTGAGCAGGTGAAAAAGCAAAAAGACCTTCCATCGGATAAAAAGCAATCATTGATTAATGCACTCAATATGAATTTTGGTGTGGGGGATCCTATGCAAGCATTTCAGGGAATGAACTCACCATTTAATCACCCATTTTTCAAGCAATTTAACCAACCCTTTGGAGGGACGCAAGGGCATTTATTTCAAGATCCCTTTTTTAGAGGGGGGTTGTTTAATGATCCCTTCTTCCAAAATGGTTTTGCGAATACACCTTTATTCTTAGGTATACCACAAATAAGAATGATGCCTGATCCACGCTATCAGATTCAACAACCTTCCATACCTAAAAGACAGATAGACCCACAATTGCAAGATAATACTACCAAGGAAAGTTTGATCTAATCTTTTTAGTGTAAGTACAGATAAGGAATACAAGCCTAGGCTTGTATTCCAAAAAGACTAAATCCTTCCCGCACCGACTATTTTTTCTTTCCAATAGCGGTTAAGTTTGGCAATGGTGACTGTTTTTCCTTTGCGTGGCGCATGGATAAATTGATTATTGCCTAAATAGATTCCAACATGATTGACTTTTACCTGTTTGCGACGACGGGTATGGAAAAAAATTAAATCACCTGATTGAAGTTCAGATAGCGAAATACGTTTGGTTTCTTTGTATTGGGAGGCTGCGGTTCTTGGTAAGGAAATATTGGCTTTTTTGAAAGAGTATTGGATTAAACCGCTACAATCAAAGCCTTTTTTAGGACTTGTTCCACCCCAGCGATAACGAATTTTTAACTGTTTTTTTGCAATTAAAGTCGCTCGTTGAGTGAGTTTATTTTGTTGCTTTTGAAATTGTTGTTGTTGGGTGGCATTGGATTGGTTAAGGACTAATAGTTGATAAGCTAATTGCAAATCTGCAATATTAAGTTGATCTACATTATCTTTAGGCGTTGCTTGAGCATAGCTTGAAAAGCTTAAAAGCAGGACGCAAAAGGTGGTTGTAAATGCCCTATTTACAATATTCATATTACTCCTTTGTATCGATGGTATTTCGGGGTCAGAAGTTTTTTACTTCTTCGTTTTAAGTTCAGTAATACTTTTCTTGAGGTGACTTTAAGCTATTTCACTTCTTATTTGTTTATGGCTGGATATAGTAACGCAAAAGAAAGGCCTTATCAAAAGTATAAATGAATATTTGTAAATAGTTGCTAACAGGGCTTTTTTTTAAATTTGAATGACCTCGTAGTCATGCGTTACCACCGCTGTTTTGCTGAGCATAATGGAAGCTGAACAATACTTTTCTGCGGATAGTTCAATCGCTCTTGCTACCTTAGTTTCACTCAAATCTTTTCCTTCTACAATAAAGTGTAGGTGAATTTTAGTAAAAACTTTAGGCTGGCTATCTGCACGTTGTGCGCTAATTTCAACTTCACAATTATTAATATTTTGTCGTCCTTTTTTTAGCATTGATACCACATCAAAAGAAGAGCAACCACCTAAACCAAGGAGTAGCATTTCCATTGGACGTATACCTAAATCACGTCCTCCTGCTTCAGGTGGACCATCCATAACGACTGAATGACCACTGGCTGATTCGCCAACAAAACTCATATTATCAAGCCATTTTACACGGGATTTCATTTTTGATTCTCTCTTTTAGTTATTTAGTTTGACTTCAATTGCATCCATTAATAATCCAGCAATATTAGCTGAATATAAGTGATCGAGTTCTCGAATGCAGGTGGGACTAGTGACATTAATTTCTGTTAAATAATCACCAATTACATCTAAACCTACAAATACTAAACCCATTTTTTTTAGGATAGGTGCGACTTGTTGGCAAATTTCTTTATCACGCGGACTAAGTGCTACGCCTTTGTAACTTGCTCCTGCTGCAAGGTTAGCACGTCCTTCTCCTTTAGCTGGCAAACGAGCAAGTGCGTAGGGGAAAGGCTCGCCATCTATCAGTAAAATACGCTTATCACCTGCGGTATATTCGGGAAGAAAACGTTGCGCCATAATTGTTTTTTGACCATGATTTGTAACTGCTTCTAAAATAACATTGCGATTGGTGTCTCCTTGACGAATTTGAAAAATCATAGACCCTCCCATACCATCTAAGGGTTTTACCACAATATGCTGGTGTTGATCATGAAAATCTTTTATGCGCTGCATATCACGACTCACTAGAGTCTCAGGTGAGCATTGCGGAAATAAAGCAGTGAACAGTTTTTCATTAGCAGAACGAATACTTTCAGGGCGGTTAATAATCAATGTGCCTCGTTTTTCAGCCAATTCTAATAGGTAAGTACTGTAGATATACTCCATATCAAACGGAGGGTCTTTACGCATTAAGATACAGTCTAATTGATGTAATGGTTGCGTTGTTTTATTGATAATCTTAAACCAATGCTTTGGATTATCTTCTACTTTTATTTGCGTCATTTGTGCAAAAACAACTCCATTCTCAACAAATAAATCATTTTGTTGCATATAAAACAATTGCCAGCCACGACGTTGTGCTTCGAGCATCATCGCAAAGGTGCTGTCTTTTTTAATAGTAATGGATTCGATAGGATCCATAACGATCCCAAGTTGAAGATTATTTTGCATTAAATAGATTCTATGATTAGAGGTATATTTTTATATAGAGAGGGAATGAAGGACTATAGAATAAATTGCAGGCAAAAAAAAGGCGAACTTAAAGTTCGCCCAAAGTTGCGAGGGAGCTGGTTTATCCTAGTTAAGTTATTGAACTTACTAGCTTTAAAATCGTTTTGATTCGTTAATGTTTTATTAATATACAACATGATTTTTAAAATAGCCAGATTAATTTTAGTTATATCAATAAAAAGTCGATAAAGAGCATTAATAAACCGATACTATTGTTATTTATGGATAAAATGATTAAAAATTAACCTACTTAAAGATATTCTGAATAGATTTTATTCTTTCTCACGTTGCTGTTGTAGCATTTCATTTGTTCGTTTGGATAAAATACGATCTGCATCTTTAAAATAATCTGCTAGCGATATGCTTTTAGCGATACGAATATCAAATGCACTTAGCGTTTGATTGTAAGAAGGCAAGGGAGAAAAGCCTGAATAGGTAGAGAGTTGATCTATCTGATCGTTGAGATAATAGGCGCTGATGGGGGAGCTTACTAATATTGCCGCTCCGAGTGCTGGAAGTAGAGGGGTTAAGTGTACCCTGATCATATAAAACATTAATAATGCAGGTAAAACAAGAAAATGAGCAATATTTCTAAAAATATCTCCAGGTACATCAGAAGTAAAAAGATAATTCAAGAAATGACCTAAATAATCGAGCATCAAAGGGATTAAAAAGAACAAAGAAGCAATCCCTAGTGCGGGTAATATTTCCCAGCGGTGTGTTGTTAATCGACTAATGCTAGCAATGACTAGAGTGATCCCTAACATAATAAAGAGGCGTGGTAATAATTGATTGAAGTAAAAAAGTAGATCTTTTTCAATCCATACTGATTGATAGTGATCAAAAAATATCAATCCTAATGTTAAAAGAAAGAGGCAAGCAACCCAAATAGGATGGCTTAAAAAACGAAACAAACCTTTTGATTGTGATTTAATTCGGGTGGGTGCTACGCTTGTTTTATGCGATAAGATCCTTGCTTTTAAATCACCTAAATTGAGTGATACGGGTAGTTCAATTGAAGTTACCAGCATATCCATTTTTTGTTGATCAAGAAGCGTTCCATTTTCCTCAGAAATATTCCGCAGAAAATAGCCATTTTCATCTTGATCAATCTCAAGATGATGGGGCGATACTGAAGGATCACTGAGAATAATATCATTATCAAAGGCACGACCGATTGTGGTTGGAAAATGATTGATTTTATAGTAATTACAACGACCACGTACAATTGTTTCAAAGATTACTTGTGCCATTTGAAGGCCTCCAACATTTTTTGAAATAGATCAATGGCAGCTTTAGCATCCGTCCCAGTAATATCCATATTGAAAATAAATCCTTTTTTATCATGTCCAACCAATGCGGTTGTAAAGAGGATATCACTTAGGTGTTTATATTTTAAATAATCACGACGACAAAGCGTGGTTTTAAAATTTTGCTCTGCAATTTTGGTAAAAGCAGTATGACAGGCAAAATTAGTGACATCACGCTTTCCCGCATGACTTGCAAGTGCGCTACTGTTGAGCTTCTCATAACGTCGATAAAAACGAACCGAATTCAATTTTTCACTGTCCAACCACAAATATTCATAATTAATACTGCCTATGCTAAGTTGATCCGAAAGGTAGATATCATCTTCATTAGAACAGCGTGTATAGAAGGATCGAAATAAGTCTTCTTTTTTAGGAGGGCGACTAGTATCCCAACAACGTACCGATTTATCCAGTTCAGTAGGCACAATAAAATTCCCAATAGAGGCTTGTCCCCAATGATTATTTGCTAATTTTTTTAGAATATTACTGGAGCTTTTTTGAAGCTGTTTCGAGCTGTGAGCAAAGCGATCTTTAACAGGAGTAAAGTTATTCTCTTTTAGGCGTTTTAATATTATTTTTAAGTAATTAGCAGGGACAAGAAAGCTAATATTATTACCTGCTGTAGCGACATTAATACCTATCACTTTGCCTGATTCATTAAGTGTCGGCCCTCCACTCATTCCCGCATTTAGACTACCTGAAAAGAGCACATTACCATCTTCATCTTGTTTCAAAATACCGTTATTAGTACCAGCAACAATGGAAAAACCAAGGTCAAGAGGATTACCAAGAGAAAATAAACGTGCACCTTTTTCAGGAATTACATCAATTTCCAAGGGTTTTCCCATTGCTTTAGAGGCTCTTACGACGGCTAAATCATGAACAATATCTAAATCTAGTAGTTCTAATTTCCCTGTTTCTTTTGAATTGGATAAATACTCTAAAAAATAAACATCAGGATCATTGACATACTGGCTAACAACATGGTAGTTGGTCGCTAGAATATTATTTTTAGAAACAATAAATCCAGAACCTATACTGGATTTTTTACCTGTTTCTTTATTGATAACTCGAATCTGATAAACAGACTGCTCTGCATCAGCATAAAGACTGGCTGTATCGGTCTTCGCCAACACAGTGGCATCAAAAGTAGTGAAAAGAAGGATGACCATTAAAAGTCGTCTTAACATAATATATAAGTTCTCATTGGCAATATAATTCAAGGATGTAAAGGTGATGATAAGATGATAGGAGGATTTGCATCGGCGCGTATAGTATATTAATACTAGCTGTATCGCAAAACACCCAAAGGATTTGATAGACCCCAAGCACGCATTTAAGCAGTCTTTTTAAGTCTTAGCATTAGCTTGTAGCTGTATTAATGCCCAATCAATATGTTCTTTGACTAGCGCATTACATAGCTCCCTTTTACTCTTTAATGCCATAATGATGCTTTCATTTGCAGGGCTATTACCTAAAGCAACCGCGATATTACGCAACCAACGCTCATAGCCCATACGTCTAAGGGGTGAACCTTGTAATTTGAATAAAAACTCATTTTCTGTCCATGCAAATAATTCTAGTAGATGAGTGCAGTCAAGTTTATTACGAATAGAAAAATCAGACTGTTCGGTGAATTTTGCAAAGCGATTCCAAGGGCAAATGAGCTGACAGTCATCACAGCCGTAAATACGATTACCAATTACACGACGAAACGTTTCAGGAATAGCCCCTTTAAGTTCAATGGTGAGATAAGAGATACAACGTCGAGCATCAACAATATAAGGTGCAACAATGGCTTGTGTCGGACAAACATCCATACAAGCAGTACAGTCGCCACAATGATCGCTAACGCTTTCAGACGATTGTAAAGGTAAATTGGTATAAATTTCACCCAGAAAAAACCATGAACCTGATTCTTTACTTAGAATATTACTGTGTTTCCCCACCCAACCCAGTCCCGCTTTGACTGCAATCGGTTTTTCCATGACAGGCGCACTATCTACAAAAACACGATAACCAAAATCCCCCACTTCCTGTTGAATTGTTGTTGCAAGTTGTTGCAGGCGTTTACGCAATAGTTTGTGATAATCGCGCCCTAAAGCATAGCGTGAAATATAAGCGACATCAGGATGGTTTAACACCAATTCAGGAGTTGCTCCATTAGGTGGTAAATAATCCATACGCACAGAGATAATACTGATTGTTCCTTTTACTAGTTTATCAGGTTGAGTGCGTTTACTACCATGATGATACATCCAATCCATATCCGCATAGAAACCCTTATTTATCCATTGTTGTAAGCGCTTTTCTGTTTCTGTCAAATCAATATCACTAAAACCAATTTTCTGAAAACCTAACGCCTTACCCCAGCTCTTTATTTTTTCGGCTAAAACTTGCATATTAAGATAATCTAATAAATATTAAGATGGTTTAAGTAGAAGCGTTTGTACGCTTAAATATCCTCTCATTATGAATACTCTTCAGTAAAGATCAAATTTAAAGAATATTTTCATATCGACACATAAACACATTTAGAGACAAACATAAACAAGCTAATACAGTATTTCCTAATATTACGTTCTTCTGTTACACTTACTTGGATAATTTCCCCTCCTTTCTAGGAACACACATGTTCCTGAAGGTATCATTTATTTGGCACGTTCTGATGAGCAGAATACATGGTTGCCATTGGCTGAGAGACTCGACATGACAAAAAAATTAGCAATGATCGCTACAAAAGGTACACTCGATTGGGCATATCCTCCCTTCATTTTAGCATCTACTGCATCGGCATTAGGCTATGATGTAGAAATTTTTTGTACTTTCTATGGTTTACAATTATTGAATAAAAATTTAGATCTTCAAGTATCATCGCTTGGCAACCCTGGTATGCCAATGCCAATGCCTGTTCCTGTGTTAATGCAAGCCTTACCTGGAATGCAACGCATGATGACCGTCATGATGAAAAAGAAGATGAAAGATAAAGGTGTTGCTGATTTAGCTGAATTACGCGAGCTTTGTATTGAAGCGGAAGTTCGTCTATTAGCTTGTCAAATGACAGTTGATCTATTTGAAATGGATACCAATGACTTTATTGATGGTGTTGACTACGTAGGCGCTGCCTCTTTCTTCGAATTTGCAGGTGATTCAGATATTTGTTTATATATCTAGAGTTTGTTTTAAATCTAAGTCATTTAATTACTTAAAAAATTGAATTTAGGTTTAAAAAAAGCCGAATAGAAGATTATTCGGCTTTACTGTGAGAAGAGCAAGCTCTAGCAAAAATTGTTCTTGCTGATTCAACGCTAGTTAGTATAGAATCACGCATTTTTTGGCGACTTGAAATATTTTTTATAAGTAAAAATAATCATTCAAGTAGCTTGCTATAAGAATAGATTCGGAGAATGGTCATGGCTCGTGTATGCCAAGTAACAGGAAAGCGTCCGGTAACAGGAAATAATGTATCGCATGCTCACAATAAGACAAAGCGTCGTTTTTTACCCAATCTTCACACACACCGTTTTTGGGTGGAAAGTGAAAACCGATGGATAAAACTCCGTCTTACTGCCAAAGGTATGCGTATTATCGATAAAAAAGGAATTGATAGTGTTCTTGCCGAAATGCGTAAGCGTGGCGAAAAAGTCTAATTATCATTTTTTATAAGGAGTTATCTCATGCGAGATAAAATTAAATTAGTATCAACGGCTGGTACGGGTTATTACTACACAACAACAAAAAACAAACGTACTATGACTGAAAAGTTAACCCTTAAAAAGTATGATCCTGTTGTTCGTAAGCATGTTCTTTTTAAAGAAGCTAAAATTAAGTAATTCTTTGCTAGTTTGAATGCTTTAAGATGAGAAAGCCTGTCTATATGACAGGCTTTTTTGTTGGCATCTTTGGTGAGTAAAATTTGGTGAGTAAAAATAACTCTTCCGTAATTTTCATGAAAATAATAAAGATATCTTTAGCAGGATCAAGGTGAATATACTGATGAATCGTATTTTTTCAGTTATGATTCTGCCTTTTTATTTAATCAACAGGATAATGTATGGGTTTTTTAACAGGAAAACGGGTTTTAATCGCGGGTGTTGCGAGTAATCGTTCAATTGCCTATGGTATAGCACAAGCAATGCATCGTGAAGGGGCTGAGCTAGCATTTACCTATCAAAATGACCGCCTTCAAGGGCGTGTGGAAAAATTTGCTAAAGCATTTGATTCGGAGCTTGTTATCCCTTGTGATGTTGGTAGTGATGAGTCTATTGAAGGGTGTTTTGAAATGCTTGCAAAACATTGGGATGGATTGGATACCTTGGTGCATTCCGTTGCTTTTGCTCCCAAAGAGCAGTTAGCAGGTAGTATTGTAGAGAATACTACTCGTGAAGGTTCTATGATTGCACATGATATTAGTGCTTACAGTTTTTTAGCAATGGCAAAGCAAGCGAAGCCAATGATGGAAGGACGTAATGGCTCGATGTTAACACTAAGCTATCTTGGTGCGGTGGCATCAATGCCTAATTACAATATTATGGGAATGGCGAAAGCAAGTCTTGAAGCGGCTGTTCGTTATATGGCCTATGATCTTGGGCCGCATGGAATCCGTGTTAATGCCGTTTCAGCAGGGCCTATTCGTACCTTAGCAGCCGCAGGGATTGGGGATTTTCGTAAAATGTTGACCCATGTTGAAGCCAATGCCCCCTTGCGTCGTAATATCACTATTGAAGAGGTAGGTAATGTTGCTGCCTTTCTTTGTTCTGATTTAGCCTCAGGTGTAACGGCCGAGATTACCTATGTTGATAGTGGTTATAATACGGTTGGTATGACAGGTTATAATGGGGAATGATCTAATCAGCACGATTTTAAAGATTGCATTCTATTCGCTGTTTAGTTTGCTGATATTCACGATAGATAGTAATGCAAAAAGCATTCCTGAACTCTTATTGGCGAAAACATATAAAAAATCGATTGATGTTAGTGAATATTTAGTCAGTGAAAAACTTGATGGAGTACGTGCATATTGGGATGGAAAGCAACTTCTGTCACGACAAGGTAACCCTTTTCATGCACCTGCTTGGTTTATTAAAGATTTTCCTCAACAAGCGTTGGATGGAGAATTATGGATCGAAAGAAATCATTTTCAACAAACAGTGAGTACAGTGCAAAAAAAGCAAGCCATTGATCAGGAATGGCGACAAATTAGCTATCAGCTATTTGAATTGCCTCAGGCAATGGGTACTTTCCAGCAACGTATTGAGGCAATGCAACGCCTAGTTAAAGATTTATCCATTCCCCATCTTAAAGTGATCAAGCAATATCATCTAAAAAACAGCGCTGAATTAATGAAAAAACTAGACAGTGTTGTTGCTCAAGGTGGGGAAGGTTTGATGTTGCATCGTGCTGATGCGCTGTATCAATCAGGTCGCAGTGAAGTATTGTTAAAAGTAAAAAAATACCAAGATGCGGAAGCAAAGGTTATCCAATATTTAGCAGGTAAAGGTAAATTTGCAACTCTATTAGGTGCATTACTGGTTGAAGATGAAAATGGATTACGTTTTAAAATCGGTACAGGTTTTAGCCTAAAACAGCGACAAAACCCGCCTGCTATTGGTTCAATCATTACCTATCAGTATTTTGGTAGAACTCAAAAAGGTCTGCCACGTTTTGCGAGCTTTTTGAGAGTAAGAGAGCCACTTTAGCTATTTTTTTAGCTATGATTTATGTTCATGGCTATGATGATGTCCATGTTCATGACTATGTTGATCGTTATCAGTTCCCGCACCACGAACATGATGATGATGCCCTTCTTGAGCTGCGCCCAGCTTATGTTCATGTCCCAATATTTGTACGCGATATTGGCATAACTGGCAATTCATATTGCCCGTTCCTTGTTCTACTTCATGCACTTTTTCAACAAAGGTATCAATCACTAAAGGATGATCATTTAAGTATCCCCCTTTTACTAATTGAACATCAGAATGCGCTTGCTGATAATCATCAGCCCATTGGTAAATACGATCAATTAAACGACCTGAAAAAAGAAAATAAGGAAATAATAAAATATTTTTAAAACCCATCCCATGCACACGTTCTAAAGCCGCATCAACTAAGGGGCTAGTTACCCCACTATAGCTTGTTGTCGCCCAGCCAAAGCCCATGCCTTCTTGCAACATACGGGTAATTTTACAAATATTTGAATTCGCATCAGAATCAGATGCACCACGTCCTACCACCATTAATAAAGTATCTTGGCGATGATAACCCTCTGAAAATAGCATCTCAGCTTCCTCAATACGTGCCGCTGCCGCGCGAATCATATTAGCATTAACCCCTAGTTCCGTTGCATAACGAATCCTTATTTTAGGGTTAGCTGCCATCAAAGTATTAATTTCACTAGGAATATCATTTTTCGCATGACCTGCCGCCATTAACATCCCCGGTAGAGCAATAATATCAGTCGCTCCCTGAGCAATTAACTTCTCCAACCCCTGTGCAATAACAGGTCGTGCAAACTCTAAAAAACCCGTTTCAATTAAACGCTCAGGAAAACGCTTTTTTAACTGTGCAGCCACTTGATGAAACTCTTCAACCGCAGAAACACTACGAGAACCGTGACCAATGACTAAAATAGCAGGATCAGACATGCTTTATACTCACTTAATAAAAAATGCGTAGTGTAAACGCAGACAGCGGTTTTCACCTATAAAATTAATCGAGAACTTTGGAACTATGATCTATCGGGACTTGACAGCTAGCCATTCCATTTTAGTATCTTTGATTAATTTAGTATAAACTATTGCCTCAAACTTACACTTGAGTTTGAAATTTAATGAGTCCCAGTCTACTCAAAAATATAATCGAAAGAGATAAAACTATGAATTTTAATAAAAAAACACTGCTTATTATTGCAACTTCATTAACAACCCTCACCATGATGAGCACAAGCAGCGCGCGTGAATTTGGTCAGATTTATACTCAATGTGGTATTGGAGCGATGATTTTCAAAAAAAATGAAACATTAGCCGCTATTTCTAATATCACTTGGGATTTAGGAACTACTGCAATCAGTTC
>JALVEA010000353.1 GCA_027008665.1 Thiotrichaceae bacterium
GATAATCGCATCTTTCTTAAAATAAATAATGAAGTAACACAACTCTCCCACCTAAGCACAGGCTACGCTTCTATTCTAAAAATCATTCAATCCATTATTTCAGGGTATGGATATTTCACTAATGAACAGCAATTACAGCATGTCAGAGGTATTGTTTTAATTGATGAAATAGAAAGCCACTTACACCTTTCATGGCAATCAAAAATTATTCCTACTTTAAAAGAGTTATTCCCTAATACGACGTTTTATATTACGACACATTCACCCGTTGTCTTAATCCAGCTAGAAGAAGGAGAAGCTTATCGTTTACAACGAGAAGAGGATGGTGTAGTACGTTCAAGTATTATTCACCATCCTAGCAATATCTCATTTATTGACTTACAGAAAAGGGCTTTTGATTTGGATCTTAATAAAATTAAGCGAGAGCAAATGTCTGCGGATAGCCAAAAAGAAGCAAATCAAGCACTACTTGATTTGATTAATGAAGAGGCTGTTGATTAATGGCTCATTACATATTACTTGATGCTAATTTAATTATTAATGCTTTTGATCCAATGGCTACAAAAGAAAATAGGAAAAAAGCACAGAATATATTTAAGAATTTAATTGAGACTGGTGTTGCTTTTGCAATTACTCCCTTGATTCGTTATGAAATATTACGCCATCCCAGTTTTACCGATCATGCACGATACAAAAGACTAGAAGCCATTCTTGATAATTATAAAGTTTTTAATATCAATGAAGAAATTACAGATTTAGCCACACAGCTATATCGTTATGATGTTTATACCGCAACTAATACAAATAAAAATTTTGATAAACGACGCTTTGATAGCTTTCATTTTGCTACAGCTAAATGTAATGAATTAGAAATTTGCTCATTTGACAAGCATTTAGAGCAAATGGAAAAACTCTACAAAAACTACCTTAAAGTCATTGCTCAATCCAAATGATCACACCCGCCCAAATCCAAAAAAAAGCTAAAAACCTCTGGAATAGCGGTAAAATTCTAAAAGCTGCTCTTAAGCAAGAGTCTCTTTTCCCGTGGACTATTACTTTTCGCAAGCCTAATGCACAACAGCAAGTTGATAATTTCAGTGCAGTGCGTCAATGGGTTAGCAATTTAAAATCCCACAGTAAATCTAATACAAAAGCGAATAATGGCGGTTATGAAATTGAATATAAAATTATCAATCACCGTCAATTAGGCACGCAACAGCTACCTGCAAAAATCGTTTTTACAAGCCAAGACGATTTACTGCGTTATCTAGGGAAATTACGTCAATTTAATGCCTTTATTGCAATGGCAGAGCAAAGTAGCCTACGTTTTCCTGTGTTAAAAGACTGGCTGGCGGAGAACCCACGTCGTTTTATTAAGCATTTTTCTATCTGGTCTGAGTTATTGGCTGTTTGTGATTATCTTATTGCGAATCCTTATCCTAATTGTTATCTACGCGAGCTGGATATTAGTGGTGTTGATACTAAATTTATCGAAAGTAATAAAGTAATTTTGAGCGAGCTACTGGATCAATTATTACCTGCTAATAGCATTGATCATCAAGTCACAAGTCTTAAACAACATGGATTTGAACGGCGTTATGGTTTTAAATTTGAGCAACCTTTAATTCGCTTACGCTTATTAGACCAGCATCTTTATCCTATAGCGAATATAAGCGATATTAGCTTACCCATGTCCCAATTAGCACAGTGGAAAATTCCCTGTCAGCGCGTTTTTATCACTGAAAATAAAATCAATGGATTAAGCTTTCCAAAAATAAAAAATAGTCTTGTTATTTTTGGACTTGGTTATGGCATTAATCAATTAGCAAAGGTGACGTGGTTATCTCATTGTGAGATTTATTATTGGGGTGATATTGATACACACGGCTTTTCTATTTTATCCAATTTACGCCATTATTACCCTAATGTGCATTCATTAATGATGGATGAAATAACGCTACAACAGTATAAGCATTTATGCGTAATCGAGCCTGAAAGTTCCTATTGTACGCATAAACTTCAATATCTTAGCGATACAGAGCAACAGCTTTATCAACAACTAAAACAAAGCCATCAACGCTTAGAGCAAGAACGCTTACCAATGCATTAT
>JALVEA010000354.1 GCA_027008665.1 Thiotrichaceae bacterium
ACCACCTGTGAAGATTAATAGCTCTGATTTTTATCAAATCCATAAATCACCCAAAGTAGCATGATTTTATGCCGTTTATCTTTTAACAGACGGATAAGAACCTTCTATGGACGTTCATTTATTAAGTTTTATATTGAGGAGCAATCTACAAACGTTCTTAATGCTTAACCTTTCCTCTCCAAGGGACAAATTTTCTTTCAAGGTAGCGCATTAAAATATCAATGGCATAGGCGATTAGGCTGATTAAAATAACGCCCAAGACGACAATATCGGTAGAAAGGTATTTGCTGGCAACCATTATCATCATCCCTAAACCTGATTCTGCGGCAACGAGTTCGGCGGCGACAACCGTTCCCCAGCAAACACCAATGGCAACGCGCATTCCTGTGAAAATCTCGGGTAGCGCATTAGGTAGAATAACGTGGAATAAAATCTGTCGTTTATTCGCATTAAGGGTGTATGCGGCATGAACTTTAGAGAGATTAGTTGACATTGCCCCTGCGCGAGTTGCTAATGCCATAATCCAGATGGAGGCAAGGAATAAAAGGAATATTTTGGCACTTTCATCAATGCCCAACCAAAGAATAACCAATGGAATTAAGGCTAAAGGTGGCATGGGGCGAAAAAATTCGACTAATGGATCAAAGATTCGATTCATTATTTTAGACAGGGCTAATGCAAAACCCAGTGGAATACCAATTAAGCAGCCAAAGAAAAAACCTGCAAGTACACGATTGACGCTGGCGATGGTGTGTTCCAATAGGGTATGACTGCGAAAGCCGTCGGTAGAAATGGAGATAAATTGATGCCAAACAGCATCAATAGGTGGCCAATAGACAGGTTTGACCCACTCAAAAATACTGGAAAGAATCCAAATAAAGAGTAGTGAAAAAATACTGATAAACGTCCAAATTCTCCCACCTGAGGCATTAACAAAGGAGGAATCGCCAAAGGTGACGGTTTTTGTTTGTTGTTTATTACCGAATAATTGACTCAATAGATTGTTTTTTTTACTCAAAGCACTTCTCCCTTGCGTCCCATGATTTCTTCTTCCATAGCCCATATCATGGATAAAATTTCTTCACGAACGGCTATAAAATCGCTTTGGGCTTTAATATCACGGCTATTACCTGTTACACCTTGAGCAGCAAAGGGCAAACGATATTCCTTTTCAATTCGCCCTGGTCGTGGTGCCATGACAAATAAACGTTCACCAAGCATTAAAGCCTCTTCAACACTATGGGTAATTAAAATAATCGTTTTGCCTGTTTCCTTCCATAATTTAAGCAATAAACCCTGCATTTTTTCACGGGTTAGCGCATCCAATGCTCCTAGAGGTTCATCCATTAAAATAAGTTCAGGGTCATTAGCAAGACAACGTGCAAGGGCGACACGTTGTTGCATACCACCTGATAATTCATAGACTGCTTTTGAACCAAAGTCAGATAAACCCACGACATCTAGCCAATATTGTGTTTTTTTCTGAATTTCTTTTTTGGGTACACCTGCCATTCGAGGCCCAAAACTTACATTTTTTTCAACACTCATCCATTCAAATAAGGCCGCTTGTTGAAATACCATGCCACGTTGTGGACTCGGTCCATGAATCGCTTTGCCATTAAAGGATGCCTCGCCTCCTGTTGCTTCTAAAAAACCTGCCAAAATATCAAGCAATGTTGTTTTACCACAACCCGAAGGTCCTAAAACAGTTAAAAATTCACCCTCTTCAAGGGTGAAAGAGACTTCTTTTAATGCTTCAACGGGATCGCCTTTCGGTACTTGATACAGCATTGAAACATTATTAACATTAAGTCCTGCCATATTTATTTCACTTGCTTTAAGAAGCTCGAATCAATGGTTTTGTTGTACTCTTCTTGCGATAGTGCTGTTTTCAATTCTTTTTCTTGAACAAAGAAATCAGCCACTTCTTTGGTAAATTTTTGAATACCACCGTCCATCCAGTCTTTACTTAACTGCGTAGGGGCATCGAGAAAAGTAAATTTCTTCAAGGTATCAATCGCAGCTTCTTTTTTCATTCCTGAGGCTTTGGCTAAAATATCGTAATATTTCTCAGGTTCTTTGGCATAGGCTTTATTGGCATCTTCAGTGACTTGCATAAACTGGGTAATTAATTTGGGATGTTCTTTAGCGAATTTTCCTGTCACAGCAACAATATCAAATACTTTTAGACCAATTGCCTCTTGCTCTGCACCTGTCATTAATACTTTGCCGTACTTTTTCATACGGGTTAAAGAGCCACCAAAACCACACGCCATTGCTACATCACCACGCGCTAATGCTGCCGCCGCATCTTGATTACTCATGCTCAATATTTTTACTTTACTGACATCAACATTTAGATGCTTTAAGGTTTTAAGCATTTTGTAATGGGTGACACCTGCGGTAAATAAGGCAACCTTTTTGCCTTCAAGATCTTTGGCATTGTCTTTGGTGATTTTTGCATCTTTATGTACCACGCAGTTATCATTTTCTGCATAAGTCATTGCCACGCCAACTAATTTTAGATCAACGCCTTTAGTGACACCAATAACAAAAGGCACAAAACCCTGCGAATAAGCAATATCAATATCACCCGATACCATCGCCGCCGTCATTGCATTACCATCATCAAATGAACGCCAATTAACCTTCATCCCCATTTCTTTATCATAGGTTTTCTCAACTTGAGCCACTTGATTCGCTGATGGCCATTCTAAAAAATAAGCCACATTCAACTCATCTTTTGCCATTGCATTAATACTCAATAAACTCGTTACTACAACCGCACTAACTTGTTTAATCCATGTTCTCATCCTAGACTCCTTTTTTTCCGTATTATTTAATTCAATTTTACCCTTATACCATCACATAAATTGTATATAAATTCTACTATCAAAGGAAATTATTAAGCTTTATTTTGAGTGGGTAACTCATTAGGATGTTTGTTACTATTTAATATTTTTTGATAGAGTCGCTGGTAATTATCTAAAAATGCTTGTTCGCTGTAGAGGCTTTCTACACGTTCAATACCTGTTGCCTGAGCTGCATACCAACGTTTTTCATTGCTCAGTAATGCGATTGCCTCTGTTGCAAGTGCCTTAGGATTTGCTAAAGGTACTATTGCTCCTGCTTTTCCTCGTTGACGGTCTTCTTCGTCACGTCCTTCAATGAGTTCACGACAAGAGCCTACATCGGTAGAAAGGGAGGGTACACCTGCGGCAAAGCCTTCTAATATAACCAATGGTTGTCCTTCACTGATTGAGCTGAGTGTGAGTAATCCTGTTTTTGGTAAAATATCATCAATATTTTGAAAGCCTAAGAATTTTACTTTTTCTTCAAGTCCGAGTTGTTTTACTAGGGCATGACATTCTGCCGCATAGTCTTCTTCTTCTTCAGACGGCCCTACAATCCAACCTTCGGCTTCGGGTAATTCTTGACATATTAATCCAACCGCACGAATATAGGTTTTAATGTCTTTAATAGGCACAACACGCCCAAGCAAACACAGGACAGGGGGAATCGTTTTACCTCGTTTTGTTCTCAGTGTTGTTAAATGTTCTAATTTTACTCCATTTGGAATGGCAATCGCTTGTTCAGGCCTTGCGCCGAGGTCTATCTGTTTTAAACGATTTTGTTCATAAAGAGTGACGGTTGTATGGCAAGCACTATAAGTAAATCGCCCTAAACTTTCAAAAAACTGCATCCAAAGTCGTCGAAGATAACTAATATGATCATTTAAACCTGCTTTAAAATATTGGTTTGTCTCTTTAATCCAATCTGCTTGATAAAGATCTATTTGACGTTCTTTGGTATAAATTCCATGTTCACTCAATAACAATGGCTTGTTTTGCATGAGCCTTAAAAACATGCCAAGAATTCCAGCATAACCTGTAGAGATAGTATGATAACAGTCTGCTTCGGGAATATTCTTTGCGATATCAAGCAATGCTAAAAGCGGAGAATGCATCGCCCTTATTGTCCAAAAATAATCATTAAACGATTGCTCAGGACAGTTCTCACGATAGTTTTCGGTAATTAGTTGCCATACCTGAGGACTGTAAAAAAACTGCTCTATTTTTAACTCCTTAATCTGAAGGAGTAATTGCTTGATATTTGCTAATTTGTCAATAGGAGGGGCTTGTTTATTTTTAGTCAAAAAGGTGTAAATTTCTTTCAGTTCTACGAGTATATTTTCATCTAAGTGATAAGGTTTCGGTGGCTTTAAATCCAGGTATTCATTTAAAAAATGCTTTTCAAAATGACACACATTCGATGGAAATTCAAAATGCATTTCCCCATAATGCTCTCGACTGGCTCCAATAAAGACTAAAGCAAATTGATAATGCGGAAGTCCTTGAATTAATTGATGAACCCAACTTGATACCCCACCTCTGACATAGGGATAAGTACCTTCTAGGAGTAAGCAAATATCGGCTTTTTTTATTGTATTGTTAGTCATAGATAAATCTTTTAGGAACGCTTTTAAGTAGAATATAAACGCTCAAGGGGTAATCCTAGATTAACAGCTTTTATTTGTGCGCGTTGTGCTTGTTTGTTTCGCCCTTGATAGCGGAGTATTTTACTAAGGGCTTGAAAAGCATAGGCTGATTTATTATCAATATGGATAGCATTAATACAATGTTTTTTAGCTTTTTTTAATAAGGCATCGTTACTTTCTGATAATAATCCAATATCAAGTAAGTGTATATAATCTTTCGTGATCGTAAGATGTAGCTCTGCAATATTATCGCCTTCAGATGCTTGCTTTAATTGGGATAATTTTTGTTGTAATTCCTTTTGCAAACGTTCTTCTAGTGATCCTTTTAAGCTAAAGGCCATTAAGCGAGCGCTTTCAAAGGGACTATTTAATGCTTCTTTTAGTAATGTATACGCTTCTTTATCAGGCAAATGACGAGAGGCAACTAATAATTTGAGATAGGTATCATCATCTAATGTTGAGATAAGATCGCGTGTTTGCTTCTGATCATTTGAATGATGTTGCTTTGGGGCTGAAAAATAATGGACATTTTTATTGGTATTAGCTTCTTCCTCTTCTTCTAAATCGCTCTCAATATGCTCTCGTCTTAATGTTTTTCTTATTGAAAATAGCCATAAAATAATCGCGCCTATAATTGGAATAAAAAAGAGTAAATTGAACCATAGAAATCCATTGATATTTTTTTGTTTTAGAGAGAGTCGCGCCCCTGTTTTTCCCTCTATTCGACTTAAGCTGTAAGACGCAATCAAAGTGATAACAAAATGGAAACTAATTAAAATTATATTATTGACTATTGAAGGCGCGAACCACGGGCTAGAAAAGATGCTCATTTGTATAAGTATAAAAAAAATCAGACTAACGGATAAGATGTGCATAGCTAAACTCACTGATATGATTTAAATAACTTTTTAATGCATATTGATCTGCTTTTTTACGAAAATGAAGAGGATTAAATTGAATCTTTTCTTCACTAAAATCAGCTCCAAATTGTTTTATAAAAGTACTTTCTAAATTTTGTTGCCATTGCATTGAGTTATCAGCATTAAAAAGTGGCAACAAGATAATAACGGTAATCCCCCGTTTTTTTTGCAAGCGCCAAATACGATTAGCTCCACGTACTTTGCTGGCAAAAAATGCTTGATATTCTTGTTCATCATCAGAGGGGGGGATTTCAACCGTCATTAAGGTAACAGACCTGACAGTGTTCAAAACAATATCAACCGCAGTGGATACTTCAGACAATAATAATTTTGTTTCGGAAATAGGATGCTGAGCATTACTCAGTAAATTAGCCACATAACTGCTAAGCAAAGCGAGTAAATTTAAATTTTGCTGTGTAAAAGCAGAGGATGTCATACGATTAACAGCAAGAACTCCCCAGAGGTGCTGATTATTATCAATAAGAGGAATAGCCGCTTGCAACTGTGAGTCCGCAAAATCTCCCGATAATGACTTCTGATTTAATCTAATTGATTTTTTACTTTTAACCGCCTCTATAAGCAGAGGATCTTGATGTAAATTATCAGGAATCACACCAATACCACCAATAGGCGTTGCTCTGATTATGCCCTCCTTATTGATATGATAAAACGCAGCCGCCTCAAGCCAATCATATTGCTGCAATATACTACGCATTTTTCTTATCGCCAAAATCAAACGCTCCTTTCTACCACGAGGTTGTTCTAACGATATTTCAAGCAAACGTAAAGAACCCGATAATGACTGCGTCGTCGTTACCATTTCCTCCTCTAACTGGCTATAAGAAATATGTAGAAGTTGTAGCGCTTGTTCTGATTGACTGGTACTTTGGCGACAATCAGTCAGTTGCTTTATTTGCTCCTCATTACGCCTCTTCCAGCGCTGTGTTATTTCACCAACAAAAACCACCAGCAATAAACTTCCCAATAACATCTGAATAGCATTATCTATCATCCCCCATTGAAACTGTGTCACATAAAGCAAACAAATGAGGCTAAATACAAACAGACTTAAAAGACCATACCATGTGCCATATCGTGACGACGTTAATACGGGTATGAATATCATCCAAGGAAATGCAGTCTGTAGGAAAAAGACATCTTCTCGACCTAAAAGCCAGATTAAAGAAGGAATAATTAATGGCAATAAGACAGCCTCAAAGAAAGCCGTTTTATCAGCATCAATATTATTTTTAAAACCACCTGTGAAGACTAATGTATTAATAACCATCCTCCTCTTTTACGCTATATTTGTTAGTTATGGTTATTAGTATCTATCTTGTACTAATAAATAACCCGTTAATGCTGGATTAAGGAGGTACTTTATTCGATAGGATGCGCTCAAACAGAATTAAGTCGCAATGGTCTTCTTTATAACAGAGAAAATAGTTTTATTTGCTAACGGATACGACCTACTGTGCTAGTAATATAATTTGGAATCGAGTGCTTTAGCCTCGTTTAACGGGGCTAAAGCCATTGAATGGTTTTTTATAACCAATGATGAGATTGAAAGTTTTGAAGAAGCAACGACAAGAATCCGTTGGTATTTATGCCGCTGGCAAATTGAAATATTTTTTAAGATATTGAAAAGTGATTGTAAAATAGAAAAGCTTCAACTTGAAAGCAAAAAGCATCTGCGTCTAGAAGTTGCTCTTTCCTTTTATATGTTCATTGCTTGACGAATACTGTATTTAACCACATTGGGATGAACTTGCCTTGAACTCCCTTGCAATGTAGTGTTTGAAACAGAAGAATGGCAAGCTGCTTGCCTTCTTTTACATCGACAGTCTCCAGCCGATACACCAACAATCAATGATACGAACAATCTCTACTTACGAGGCTGCTACAACTACTTCCAACTAACGGAAGCACCTTAGGTAAGAGGATAGACACGACGGCATATGAGAAAATGTTTCTGGTTGCACTGGCATAATCGAAAAGGACGATACAATGCTCTAAAACGATTAGGTGTAAAAGGGAAAGCCTTAAAATTAGCTAAACAGTCCCGAAGAGCGTGGAGAATAGCAAAGTTTCCCACAACGCACAGTGTTATGAACAACAAACGACTCAGGCAATACGGGTTGCTTGTCGCAGACGATTTATTGAGAGCATAACCGTTCTCAGATTCAACCGCTAAATACTGAAAACCGTATATTCGGTGGTGTGGGAGGAATAATAAACGCAACCCTATTATCCCGACCCGATCCTCAGTGTAAAACATAAAAAAAAGGGCTACAGCGAAAATACTATAGCCCTTTTTACTTTTATATGGTGCCGCAACCAAGAGTCGAACTCGGGACCTACTGATTACAAGTCAGTTGCTCTACCAACTGAGCTATTGCGGCGTTGAGAGGCGTGCATTATATAGCAGTTTTTAACAAGTGCAACTGTTCTTTTCTAATTATTTTAAAAAATTACAAAGTGATAATGATTAGGTAGTTAACCCTCGTTCCAACGGAACGTTTTAAGGAAATTCTTTGATCGCGCCTGCTGTAATTCACAATATTTCCATGGAACTCTAGCCTCAGCAGGAGAACAGTGAGTTAGGGCATGGGCTATTTTATAGAATTTTTGTCCTTCTTCTTCATGTAATAGTGAAAAAACCTCATGAAAAATTCTCACCTGCTGAGCGACTAAATAACAAGCGTTATGCTAAAAATTTACTGGCTCATGCCTTTATGAATAAGACTTCAAGCTACCAACAGAATCCGTTATAAACAGGATTTCTTAACCTTATCCTTTTTTGGCTTTTTATTCTTTTTATTCTTTTTATTCTTTTTCACCTTCAACTTCTTTTGCTTTTTTTTCTGTTCTTTTTCCTTTCCTTTTTTATCTTTTTTTAGCATTTTAAGATATTCTTTTGCAGTGATGGTTTCACCCCA
>JALVEA010000355.1 GCA_027008665.1 Thiotrichaceae bacterium
GACTCCGAATATGCCCTAGAAGATTTTCCTGAAGCAATGAAAGCCGCTAAAAAAATAGTGCAATTAACAGGGCTAGTACCATCAGAAGAAAGCGTATTGTCAGATGCTAATTTAGTAGGTGTTTTATCATGACCTTTAACTGGCAACACGCCCAAGCCTTTCAGCAACGTGTTGAAACCCTTAATTTACACGGCTTACACTTTCAGCATATCACCCTATGCGAGCGCAGAGCATGGATGTATTTACACAAGGTCAATTTTGCCCAGTGGTATTCCAAAGTAGCCACAGGCTCAGCCAAACATTCCACCAGTTATCAACGGGATCATTCAGTACGTGGTTTAATTGGCTTAGCACCTGATCGTATTGATTGGGAAAAGCGTATTGTGTATGAAAACAAAGGCTCAGGCGGTGCGGTGGAGGCATCGAGCAATCAAACTGCTTTTTATGCAGTGATGTTATCCATTGCCACAGAGTCAACATGGCAAGCATTTATCCATGTATTAACCACGCGTAAAAAACGTGAGGTGAAAATAGATAAACAACGTTTGCAATCCTTATGGGATGCGTCATTACGCCTGCAAACGTTGGCAAAGCAGGACAATGTACCCACAGCAAAACAAATACCGCTTTGCAAAGCCTGTTCATTGGCAGGATTTTGTGGTTATGACGACCCTCTTTGCGACTAAAAAACTTATTCTGGTGAAAAAAATGGAAACACTTTTTGTAACACGCGATGCACAATTAAAACAACATGAAAAGACCTTACAAATCCGCTTTGCTAGTGATAAAAAAGTGCGCTCATTACCGATTGAGAAGCTTTCGCATATTGTGCTATTAGGTGAAACACGTTTAAATTCGCGGCTTTTAACCCTATGCGGCAAACACAATGTACGGCTATCCGTATTTGATTATTATGGCTATTGCAAAGGCGTTTTTGAGCCGATGGATAAAAATCCTGCGGGTAAAGTAAAGCTAAAACAAGCCGCTTTATTACTCGATGATAGACAGCGAATGGCAGTTGCACGAGAGATTGTACGCGGTGCGGTGCATAATATGCTGGCAAATTTGCGCTATTACCAATATCGCGGAAAAAGCGAGTTAAAAGCAGTCGTGCAAGTCATGAGAGCGCAAAGCAAAGGGATTGATAAGGCTAAAAATACGGAGGAGTTAATGGGCTATGAAGGTTTGCTACACGCCGAATACTACGCAGCATGGAAGTTAATTGATAAAAGGCTAGATTTTGGTAAACGGGTGAGACGACCACCTAATAATCCCATCAACTGCCTTATCTCATTTTTAAACCAAATGGTGTATACCGTAGTACGTCACGAAATCAGTAAAACACATTTAGAAGAAACCTTTAGCCTATTACATACACCAGGATACGGGCGTGCCTCATTAAGTTTAGACTTAGCTGAACCATTTAAGCCATTATTAAGTGATGCGCTTATTTTTAAATTGATAAAGCAAAATAGGCTGAATGACAACTGGTTTGAACAACAAGATCAAGTATGTTTACTCAGCGAAGTAGGACGGCGTCATATTGCCGAACAGTTTGCAATCCGCTTAGAGGAATCCTATCAAGGACGTAGTTTTCGTCAGTGGATTTACTATGAAGCCTTAGGCATTGAGCGGGAAGTGTTGGGAGTCTTTGAATATCAAGCATTTAAACGAAAAGTGTAATTTATTATGTATATGTTAATAACCTACGATGTCAATGCGAAGCGCACAGAAAAGTTTAAAAAACTATTACGGCGTTATTTAAACCATGATCAAAACTCGGTTTTTTCAGGTGATATTACCGATGCACAAGCGATTAATTTACGCAGTGAGCTAAGCCAGCTAATGATACCTGAAGATAAGCTGACAGAAATAACCGCCGCCAACCGAAAAAACGTTGAAGTAATGCATCTCAAAAAAGGCAACAAAGGAGCTATTAAGCGTGAGCCTATTGAAGACCATCGACGGGATTTTGGCGTTTTATAAAATGACTACAGGCTTGAGTGAAGTAAAAAAACCTGAGGGGCGAAGTATTTATTATTGGAGTACAGAGTATTTTTTGTTATTTTATACCGCCCTATTGCTCGGCTATTGTTATCAATAGGGGG
>JALVEA010000356.1 GCA_027008665.1 Thiotrichaceae bacterium
ACACGGGTTCTTAGCGGTTTTGCAGCCAGTCCTCAAATGACGGAGTTATTATTAAACTATCAAAATGCCTATCAACATATTGATGCCTTTGCGATTGCCCCTTATTTTTATATTCATAACCGTAATCTAAATCAGATTACCTCTGTTTCTAGTGTTTTTAAATTATTAAGAGACCCTAAAAACCCTTATTCCTTAGGCAATGTCTATAAAATGCTTGAAAAGCAAATGGCAGTGGCTAGAAAATACAAAGTGAAATTAATCGCCTATGAAGGAGGGCAACATCTTATTGCCCCGAAAACACGTTCAATACGCGATTACCCTAATCCCTTGCTCATTGGCGCAAATCGTGCGAATCCTATGGAAAAAGTTTATATTGAATATTTACAAAACTGGGGACGTATCACAGGCAATAGCTTAATGACACTTTTCTCCTCCCCTAAAACCTATCAATTTTATGGTAGCTGGGGAATTAAAGAGCACATTAATCAACCTGCTAATAAAGCACCGAAATATAGAGCCATAAGACGTTTTTTTTAATGCTAAAAAAAGGAGTGAAAGCTTCAGCTTTTTAATTATCAAGATAAAATTTAATAAATAAACATCTAATAGGAGCCTATATGGAAGTTAAAAAATTAAAAACCATTGATGATTTGCTCGAATATAAAGGAGATCGAGTTGAGTTAATTAATGGCAATATTATTAAACGCCCTATGGCTCGTGCAGAACATGCCTTATTACAGTCTAGTATTTCTGATGAGATTATCGCGTTTAAACGTGAAAAAGGCCCTACAGGTTGGTGGATACTCTCTGAAATTAGTGTCCGATATAGTGAACACCAATGTCCTTGTCACGATCTGGCAGGATGGCGCAAAAAAAACATGCCGAAACGACCCACGGGGGTCATGAAGCAAATACCTGATTGGGTCTGTGAAATAACTTCCCCTGGACATGAAAGAAAAGATGTTTTTAATAATTTCATCTTGCTACAGCGTTATAAAGTCCCTTTTTATTGGTTAATTTCACCCGAGGAGAAAACTTTAATTGTCTATCAATTTGTCGATGAAACTTATCGCGTGGTTTTTTCTTTAGAATATAAATCTCAAGAGAATAGCCAATACAAAATCCCTCCTTTTGAAACCACAGATTTTGATTTAGGCTATGTTTTTGGTAATTAACTCCAAGGAAATAAACACGCAAATAGCTTTATGAGATTTTTCATAGGCAAAGCATGGGACGCAGGTAATGGTTATTTCCTTGCACAGTCTCTAAGTCCGCAGTCCTATGGGAAACCTCATCAAGCCCGTAAAGAAGCCCCAGAGAGGGCAATCTTTATATATAGATGTTCAGATATTAAATTTCCATAGGAGTCCAAGCCTAGGCTTGGGCGAACCATTGAATTATTTAATATTTGGAACTTATTTACCTGAAAAACTATAAATATAATTCTTACCCTCTCTGAGGCTTCTATTTGCGTGTTTATTTCCTTTGAGTAGCCTAAACTGGAGTCTTTAATGTCAAAAATTCCCACACTGCATATTTTAATCCCCGATCTATTATCACCGCTCAAACTATGGCATAAAGATTTTGGTTTTGAACCTCAGTCCCACTCCATTGCAACCTTATTAGAAAATAGCCAAATTAAAGCAGTCCCCTTTCAAGGTTTGGAGGCTTGCTTGTTTAGTTTATTAGGTTTTTCAGCCAATGAGGAGTTGCCTTATGCCTATTTTAGAGCGCGAAAAGAACGCATCAATTCAGAGCTAGTCACGCATAAAGGAACCTTTCTTTGTGCCGATCCTGTGCATTTAAAGGCAGGTGCGAGTGAGATTATTTTAGATGTTGATCCATTAGCTGATCTAAATGAAGAGGAATCAGCACAACTTATTGCTACGCTGAATACTCACTTTGCAGAGGATGGCTTAAAATTTGTTAAAGGCAGTTATAACCACTGGTATTTACTCTTAGATCGAGATAATTCTATTCAAACTACGCCTTTAGCTGAGCTACGTGGTAAGGATATTTCTAAGTATTTACCTTATTCAGATAAGATCAATCTGCATCAATTGCAAAATGAAATCCAAATGTTATTACATAGTGCAGAGGTAAATACT
>JALVEA010000357.1 GCA_027008665.1 Thiotrichaceae bacterium
GAATTTCTTTGGTGATATATGAATAATGAAGATACAAAAAGTTTTGCTGATAACCTCTATTTGCTCTCTTTTATCGATGTAATGGATCGTTTAGATATTTTAATGCTTGAAATTAGACATTTACAGCAAATAATTATCTACTCTTTAAAAGCACCTAGTCTTTATTTACCGTTACGTTATGAAGAATCTTATCTATTTGGGGATAATTGGCATACGGAAATATCGGATATTCTAGTTGATGATAGTCGTCGTAATATTGATTTAGCCAATAAATGGGTGATTCGCTATCCGACGCCGAAGGCGGCGGTGAAATATTACTGTGCCAATAAAAATACAATTGAAAATGAAGACGGCGATAGAAAAATAGAAAGAACCATCAGTCACCGAGTGGGGAAAATATGGATGGGGGATAACTGGGTGCGTGATCAGCGTCGTCAGTATCATTCTCTGTATGCATTGCAACTACTAAAACAGCATGTGTTATGCGATAAAATAGCCTTGGCGAGAGCCTCTTTGCAAGCCGATCTTTTGAATGCAAAACAGATCCCTCTGTTGAAAAAGCCCGCTTTTCTTATTCTACGCGCGGGGGTGTTGAAAAAAGTCGATGAATATGTATTGATTTTGCGAAATCATAAGCATCAAGTAGGGCAATCTATTGTGTTTGGTATGCCAACAGATCCCCATCCAAGTACCGAAAGGCGTAGAGACATGGGTATTTTTATGGATTTTATTTTTAATAGAACCGTGGATATTCAAGGGGATATTTTACATCTGTATAAAGCCTTTAAGAAAGGGAGTCAAAAACAAAAGAAAAACAGTTTATTAATGTTTCATGGTTGGTCTCAAAATACAATCGTCTCTACTTTGCAACTTGATGATATTTTTAGTGATTATGAGCAAGTTGATATTAATGCAGAGGTTATTGAAAAACATCCTATTGGCTATGTTAATAGCAGTTTTTGGACACCTGATCGTCCTGATTTGCATCCTATTATTGCTTATTTTGTTGGTGAGAGTGTGATTAGAAACATCCTTGGTGGATTAGATGCGGTTACTTTATCTAATGCAGAGGATGAATTTACCGCATTAATAGCAACTTTAAAAAAGATATTTAACGAAAATATTAAGCAAAAAGAATCTGAACTTGCTTATTTAAAATCAAATATTGATGATGTTTTAAAAAAAATAGCAGCAGACTTTTTAGCAGCTTCAGTAAAAGGAGTGGCTTATTTATATTCTCTATTTTTAATAATCATCGGGCATGGTTTAGAGTCTCAACTTTATGTTGGAAAAAAAATAAAATTAGAAATGGTAAATGTATTAGAGCAAGGTGTAGCAACTTATGACGATGCAATTGTTTGGTATTTACGCCTAAATCTAACCGCAGTTTGGTTAAAAAAAGTAGTAAATAAACTCTCTGTACTGGACGAAAAAATAATTGAAGCTGTTGAAATCGTTAGCAATGAATTATTAGGATTTTTAAATAATTATACACCTTATAGCCGTGATCGTATTGTACCGTGTTGGAAAAAATTATTATTATCATTAATTGATAAACTAGAAGGGCATGAGGCGGTCAAGGCAAGTAAAAAATGGCGAAGAGGGAGGTCAAAAGATGGCTGTCAAAGCAATGACTCAGAAAATCAGCCCCATCAAGAAAATAATCGATATTATGCCCGTTCTACTCGTGGTTTAAATATCCGCTTACAGAATTATCTATTTAGAGAGTTATTAAACTCTAAAATAAGAAAGGGTGGTATTTTTTATAAAAAGAGCGATCATCAAATAAAAAAAGATTTTGAATCTAGATATTATCTACCGATTAGTACAATGAAAATTCCAAATGAAAACGGAAAAACAGTTAGCCACCCTAAAGCACTTTTTAGTCATATCTATGATATTCCCTACCAATCTTGTTTTATAGAGAGTATTGATTTATTAAAGAAAAAAAGACGAAACTATGCAGAGTTATTTGAAAAACTACATTGGGATATGGAATTAGGAAGAGGACCTTTTTCTTTTGCTTTAGAATTTCACACCCGTGAATCAGAATCTCCTCGGCAACGTTTATCCTTATGTATTAATCAAATTGCCTATATTTATGA
>JALVEA010000358.1 GCA_027008665.1 Thiotrichaceae bacterium
GTCGTCATCCTGATATTAAATATCTGCGTCGTGCCGATGATATTAAAGGGTTGCAACAACAGCAGCAGATATTATTAACTCAACTTTGGGCTAAATTAAAACCAGAAGGGAAGCTATTGTATTCAACCTGCTCTATACTTCCTGAAGAAAATGAAAAACAAATAATGGCCTTTATAGAACAGACAGAAGATGCTGTTATTCAAATCATAGACGCAAAATGGGGACATGCGTTACTTTATGGACGACAGATTTTTCCTAATGAATCAGCAATGGATGGCTTTTATTACGCCTTAATTAAGAAAAAACAGTCAGTTATATGAAATATCCTTTAATGTTTATACAAACAAACAACCTAAGAATCAGCTTATTGTTGTTACTCACCTTACTTCTAATGCCCCCTATTGTTAATGCAACAAAAGGGGGGGTCTATATTGAATTGTTTAAATTACAGCCTGTCGAAAAAAAAATAGATAGTTACAAAATACGAACTTATAAGGTGCAGGCGAATATAAAATATCAATTAAGCGATTACCTACAAGAAGCTCTATTGAATGGTGTGACCTTAAAAGCTAATTTGGAATTTTATTATTATCAGCCTGATAATTGGTTTTGGAACAAAAAAGAATTATTGGCCAAAATCCATTTTCAATTAAAATATCATCCTCTTAGTCGTCATTATTTACTCTCACGCAATGATACCGATGAACATTGGAATTTTGGAAATCTTCCAGCAACCTTGCGTCAAATGGGAGAAATTCGCAATTATAAGTTACCCCAACTAGAACCTAGAAGCAAAGATGATAATCATTATGTGGTGGCGATTGCCTCTTTTGAACCTGCAAGTATCGACCTTCCGTTGCGATTACAATCTTTATTGAGCGATGAATACAGTTTAGTTAGTACAGAGGCTCAATGGCAACTACCTTGAGATATAAGTAATGACAAAAGCCCATCTACGACCTTTTTTAATCCAAGCTATCCCCATTACCTTAGTCGTTGTTTTATTGGCAATATCACTAAAATTACTCAGTAGCGCTACGAGTAGTCCACATGAAGCTGGGGATTTAAATCTTTGGTTAATTCCCCTAAATGGCTTTATTCTTCTTATCCTTTCTGGGTTGATTATATACAATATTGTGCAACTGATAGCACGTTTAAAATCTAAACAAGCAGGGTCACGTTATACTGCTCGGCTAATGGCAGCCTTTGCTATTCTCACTATCTTGCCTGTATCAGTGATTTCTTTTTTTTCAATGAATTTTCTCGGTGATCGGATCGATGCTTGGTTTGATGTTAAAATTGAAGGGGCGTTAGATGCTTCTCTTCAGCTATCACAACGTGCATTGGATGTCAGAATGCGCCAACATTTGTTTAGCTTGAAACAAGTGGCACAAGAAATGGTTGACTTAACATCCTCTGACTTTTCGTTTTTGGAGTATAGGAAGTTAAATTCCTCCGACTTTTTGGAATATAGAAAATTACTTGATAAAAAAAGAGTATCGCTAGGCGCTCTTGAAATGGTGTTATTTAATGCTAATACGCAAATAAAAGTATATAGCGGTGATGATACCGATAATATTTTACCCCATTTTCCTGTTGATGATATTTTTCGCCCTTTATCCTTGCATGGTCGTGTGTATCAGATAGAGCATGGTTCAAATGGAGAGCTCTATTCTCGTGTTGCTCTAACAGTACAACCAAAGATTGAAACCTTTGTTTTAACCGCCTTATTTTCATTTTCAGAAAAAGAACGTCTATTAGAAAAAAAGGTTTCAGATGCTTACATTGAATACAAGAAAACAGATTATAATCGTGAGAAAATAAAACAAAGTTTTCGCATTACTTTGTTGTTAATTATGGTGTTATCAATTTTATTTTCGCTTTTAGCGGCATTTCTTTATTCTCAGAAATTAACCGAACCGATTAGAAAATTATTAAGTGTGACCGAAGCTGTTGCATCAGGGAATTTATATAAAAAACTACCTGTTTCTAATAAAGATGATTTTAGCTTATTAGCGCGTTCGTTTAACACTATGACATCACATTTAGCATTAGCACGTAAAGAAAGTGAATCTAGCCAACAGCAGATGCAACAACAACGCGACTATCTCAATATTGTCTTAGATCATATCAGCTCAGGTGTAATTACCATTGATGAAACAGGCATTATACGTCGAATTAATGCGGCTGCTGAGCAAGTATTGCAAGCGTCTCTTAAGAACTATACAGGACGAAGTTGCGAACAAATGTGTCATGAACTAGAGAGTTTAAAGCCCTTATTTGCCGCCATTGCGCCACACTTTGAAAGCAATGAAAAAGAATGGCAATTAGAACTCAATTTACCATTAGGTAGTGGCTATCAAACACTGGTTTGCCGAGGAGCTGTACTTCCTTCTTTAAATAATGATAGCCAAGGGTATGTGTTAGTGATCGATGATATTACAGAGGTGATTGAAGCAGAACATGATGCTGCATGGAGCGAAGTTGCGCGTCGTCTCGCGCATGAAATAAAGAATCCTTTAACGCCGATACAACTGTCCGCAGAACGCCTGCAATTTAAACTTTTGCCCGAATTAAGTGAAAAATCAGCCGATTTACTACAGCGAATGAGCAAAACAATTATCCATCAAGTTGATAATATGAAAATGATGGTGGATGCTTTTAGTCAATACGCACGCGCACCCATGCTTGATTTTCAAAGAATTAATATCAATACATTAGTTATAGAAGTAGCAGAACTTTACCGTAATAATAGCCAACAAGCTGAAATTGTACTAGATTTAAAGGGCGTTCCTGATTTATTTCTAGACCAAAATAGAATTCGTCAAATGTTATTAAATTTAGTAAAAAATGCCTTAGAAGCAATACCCGAAGAGCAACCTTTTAAACAGGTTACCCTAAGAACTCTACTTAATAATGAAACGGATAGTCGCTGTAAAAATCATCTTACAATCGAAATCATAGACAATGGAAGTGGCATTAGTGAAGATATTATTGCCGATCTATTTACACCTTATGTTAGTAATAAAAGCACAGGAACAGGATTAGGTTTATCCATTGTCAAAAAAATTGCCGAAGAACATTCAGGCATAGTCTTTGCAAAAAATAATGCTGATAAAGGGACAGCCCATAGGGGAGCTACAATGACAGTTTGCTTACCTATTAATAATACAAAATTAAAAACCACAAAAAATGGAGAACAACATGGCTGAAAAACAAACTATTTTAGTCGTTGATGATGAAGCCGCTATTCGTGAATTAGTGGGTGAAATTTTGGAAGACGAAGGTTATAACGTCATCACCGCAGACAGTGCTGAGCAGGCCAGAGAAAAGCGTCGCCTACGTCGCCCTGATCTAGTATTACTGGATATTTGGATGCCAGGAGATGATGGCATCTCATTACTAAAAAGTTGGAAAGAAAACGGTGGGTTATATTGTCCTGTGATTATGATGTCAGGACATGGCACCATTGAAACTGCGGTTGAAGCCACACGCCTTGGTGCGTATGACTACATAGAAAAGCCCTTATCAATGGCAAAAATGCTCCTAACGATTGAAAATGCATTACGTTCAGGGCAGTTGGAACAGGAAAATAAAGGGCTAAAAAAGCAATTACAAATTCCACCTGCACCGATTGGCTCTAGCGATAAAATGGTTCATCTGCGCGAACAAGCATTACGTGTTGCAAAGCACGGCTCTGTGGTGTTGCTTTATGGAGAAGCAGGGGCAGGAAAAGAAATCTTTGCACACTATATCCACGCTCAAAGCGACCGCGCATCCCGTCCTTTTGTCAAAAGCATTGTCTCATCTTACGCTAAAGACCAAACCGAAACCCAGCTAGCAACGATGATGTTTGGGCGTGTTGATGGTGATAAAATAGAATATGGTTTATTTGATGAAGCACAGGGAGGATGTTTATATCTAGTTGATATTAATGCCCTACCAATGCCATTACAACTGATGTTACTGACAGTATTGCGTGATAATTTTTATATGCGAGTTGATAGTTTTGAGCGTATCGAATTGGATATGATTATTATTGCCTCCGCACAACATGATTTACGCGATGATATTGAAGCAAATCAATTTAATGATGCTTTGTATAACTGCTTGAATATTGTTCCTCTAACTATTCCTTCCCTGCGAGAACATACCGAAGATGTACCTGAATTATTAAATTATTATGTGGATCAACAAACCCTTAATGATGGCTTGCCCTACCGACACTTTTCCGTGGCAGCACAAAACTTCTTACGCAATTATCGTTGGTTAGGTAATATTCGTGAATTACGCAATCTAGTACAGCGCCTCTTAATTTTGGGTACAGACACCGAAATTGATGTAGATGAAGTTGAAGAAACACTCGGAGCCAGTATTCCTATTTTTGATCAAGGTATTGATAAAACGCTCCCTGGGAGTTTATATGATATGCCCTTGCGTCAAGCACGTGAACAATTTGAACATGATTATTTAAGTTATCAACTAAAGCGTTGCGGTGGCAATGTAAGTAAACTTGCTGAACGAGTTAAAATGGAACGTACCCATCTTTACCGTAAAATGCGCTCTTTAGGTATTGACCCTAAGAAATTTAGCAAATCATAAGTCATCAGCAAACGAAACAGCCACCAGTTAAAGCTGGTGGCTTTATGAATAGGACTTCAAACTACCAACAGAATCCGTTATAAACAGGAACCTCCTAAGTAAGCTGCTTCAATCTCCACCAAAAGCTCACTATGGCAAATATTACCCCGTAGAAAAATAATGGGAGGTAATTGCAAACCATAACGACGGATTAATAATTCTTCTGTCACAGAGAGCATAAAAAGATCACATAAATACACTTTCAAATAGGAAAGTTCTGTTAATTGCTTAATGGGCAAATCTAATTTTTTAGCTCCATAGCTCAATAATGCCTCTATATTATTTAGAGTTTCTTCCAGTTGTAATTGCACTTGCCCGCTATGATGTTTTTTATAACCGACGATACTCGCAGTACCCGAAATATAGAGATGCGTACGATCTTTCCATTGTTTTACGATTGCACGTGAGAAGGCAGGGCGAACAGGTCCATAATGTCGCGGATAAAGGAAATCATCGGCCTGACGGGGATTTTTTAACCCTATCCCTGATTGTTTTGTTGCAATAAAATACAATTGTAAACCAGCGCAAGAGCTTCCAATGACTGTCGATGCAGGCGGTACATAGCCCAAACCAATGACATCATCTAAAATCTTCTGTCTCCCCTGACAAAAAGCTTGATAATGCTTTACACCTTGATCATTTTCATTGATTGATGATAAATAATTCCAGATCTGTAATACATTAGGAAAAGAAAAATCCTGTGCTGTATTAAGAATGAGTTGGTAAGCATCCTCCGTTGCAGAGGCTATACCTTCATATTGTGTTTCATCCAAAAGCATATGCCCAAATAAAACATCATCATTCCATGCTAACTGAATTCCATTTACCATTGCTGTATGAACGAGTGTGTCGCTATACCAAACTTCAACAATATTTGATAAGGCTAAATTAGGTAAACCAATCGAGAAAAGTGGTTTTTCTGTATCCTCTGCACTGGCTATAGATGCAAAACGAATAGCCGCCAGCACATTTTTATCTGTAGCAAGTGCTGATATATTTTCTACTGGAAGAAATTGGACAGAAAAAGGAAACATAAGATGATTTTAATATTACGCCAAAGGTAGAAGAGCTTAGGCTAAATTATCACATTTGTACTATTATTATTGCTTGATTATTGGCATAAAACCATCAACACTACTAATAAGTAGGTCATAAACGGTTTCAACAACCAAATAAGCCTAATATAATTAATAACAACAGAGCATTAAGAAGCAAATGCCTAGTTATTGCTTTTTGTATCATGATCAAATCCCTCTATTAAATTCTCAGTCTTTAAACTTCAGCTAATAAACGCTTAGTCATATTAGCTGCCTGTGCTGCATAGCCTCCAGAAAATAAATTGTAGTGATTTAATGTATGATAAAGATTATAAAGTATTTTTCGTGTGGCATAGCCTTCGTCTAAAGGAAAGGACTGATTATAAGCAGAATAGAACTCTGCTTTAAAGCCTCCAAATAATTCTGTCATAGCAATATCTGTTTCTCGATCCCCATAATAAACAGCAGGATCAAAAATAACAGGTTCTCCATTATGATCATGTGCCTGATTTCCTCCCCATAAATCACCGTGCAATAAGGATATTATCGGTTGATAACTACCAAAAAAAGCATTCAACTTTTCACAAAGTTTTAACCCCCTATCATAATCGCTGTGTGAATAGCCATTTTTTAAAGCTAACTTTAGCTGTGGTAATAAACGCTGTTGTTGCCAAAATTCAACCCACGATATAGATTGCAAATTGCTTTGTGCTGTTGTCCCAATGGTATTATCCCGATACCAGCCAAATTTCTCCCCTTGATAACGGTGCATCTGCGCTAATTTCTCTCCTGTTTTTGCATTTCCACCTTGAGTAGATAAGGAAATATATTCTAATACTAAATAACTACTGTGCTCCATTTCTCCATAACAAACAACCTCAGGACAACGAATAGTCTGACTTTTGTTTATTTCATTTAATCCTTCAGCTTCAGCAACAAACATATCTAGCAAATGCGGACTATTTTCTTTTATTAACCAACATCTCCCCTTATCATCACTCACTTTAGAGATTTGATTAATACAACCACCTCCAAGGTTTTCTAACTGTTTAAAATGTACCGTTGTTTCGAGTACGTTAGAAATATTAGCAGCAATGCTAAAAAGTTCATTTGAAATTTTATTTCCCTTGCCATTCATCTTTTTATCCTTTTTGTCATTTTAGATTATGCTTTAATAAGATCATCTCATCCCCAATACTTTCGCCAAATTTAATAAATATAATGAGAGATCGAAACCATGAAGAATAACAGAAATCAGAATGGCTTTACTTTGATAGAAGCGATGGTCACCATTGCGGTTGCAGCCATTTTATTAAGTCTTGCTATCCCTTCTTTTTCTAAAATGATTGAAAGAAACCGTATTAGTTCTGCAACCAATGAATTTATAGCCGCAATGATGCTAACGCGTAGCGAAGCGGTGACACGCACCATTCCTATCAGTATCTGTACCAGTGATAATGGTACAACTTGTAATAATACATTGGATAACTACGCCAAGGGATGGGTAATTTTTTCTGATTGTAATCGAGATGGATTGATTACCACAACAATAACAAATTGTGATTTTGATGGCGACGGTACTAACGACAAGGATATAGTAATCAAAGTGAATAATGGTTCGCAACAACTCTCCATTATAGGTGGAAATGCAACTGCAAAAGATTATTTCACTTATCGGGTATCAGGTCGTCCTAATACGTTAGCAAGTTTCCGTATCGGTTCTAGTCCATCTTCTCTAAAGAAAAAAGTCACCGTCGCCTTAACAGGTCGCGTTAAGCTCTGCACTATAGGCAACACTGGTTGCCCTTAGAGACATTGATTTTGATGGATGCGCTATCGCTTATCTATCATATAAATCATAATTGGCGAAGGTATTAAACATTATTGGAATAGCTTCCTTGTTTCATAAAGAATAAAACAAGGGTAATAACGGTCGCATCAGCATTACTGTCACCTGCACAACTTGCTAGATTTAGCCCTGTTAATGTTGCAGCCTCTGCGATACTAAAAAAATCTCTACGATTCATAATTTTTCCCCTTGTGATTGATAAGAAACGCACATAAAACAACTGCCCGATCTCGTTCCTTAAATATGATGTGATAATACCTTCGATCATCCTGATTTGTAGGGTGGATAAGCGATAGCGCATCCAACAAAATCAACCTGTTATGGTGGATGCGTTACACTTATCCACCCTACAATTTAAATTTAGCGAGGATATTAATATGAACTTTATTTCTAAAAATTTCCTCCTTTATTAGCAACAACCATTATTATTATTGTCACTCCCCCCGCAACAGCCTCCCGCCTTATTATCACCAGAGACATTATCCGTTGCACCTGCTAACCACTCTTTAATGGTTGCACTATCAGGAATGCCACCTGCATGAACCACTTTTTCATCAATGACTACCCCTGGCGTGGTCATTACACCATATTGCATAATAATAGGTAGGTCTTCGATCTTTTCTAATGCCACTGTTACGCCTAATTCCTCTGCGGTTTTAGCGATTAAATCGAATGTATTTTTACAATTTGCACAGCCTGTGCCGAGTACTTTAATTTCCATTTTTCATTTCCTATTTTAGTATTAAAATAATTTTTTCCACCACTTTTTACGGTTATTAGGCAGTGGGGTGTTATCTTCAATTTTTTCG
>JALVEA010000359.1 GCA_027008665.1 Thiotrichaceae bacterium
CTTTATGTACCTGTCCTAAACTAGCGGCTGCAAAAGCTTCTGCCTCAAACTGTGCAAATAAAGCGTCAGGTGATTGTTTTAGTTCTTGCATCATCACTTTGCGTACTAACACTCTATTCAGTGGCGGAACTTGATGAAATGATTTTTCCAGCTCTTTGCGATAGGCATCAGGTAATAAATCTTGTTCCATACCTAGCATTTGCGCGACTTTTAATGCGGTTCCACGCAGTTGTGTTAGGGCTTGAAATAAAATTTTGGCATTTTTATCATCAACAGAGGCTTTATCTTTTTTCTTATTTTCTGATGATAAAAAAGGACGTTTCACCTTATGACCTAGCTCCCCCATACCGACCTTCATCGCCGCAAGACCTGCCACACTAGAAAAAGTCGCTCTTCCATAATTTACGTGAAAATAATAAAAAATAAGCTTTTCCCACGAAAATTCGAGAAGAAGCTAAAAGGTTATTTCTTTTTAACACTAATAGAGTAGGCTCCCGTACCATCAGGGGAATAATGCCGTACCCGTGCATAATATTCCCCTGCCGCTAAAATACGACGAATACGTGAGTTAAAGCGCGCACCACCGTCATCATTTTGCTCTATTAATAAGGTCTCGTCATCAGGGCCAAATAGGGATAAGAAAGTATCCGTTGTGCCTGTGGTTTCAATGGTATGAAAAGCGCGTCTTGTAACGCTAAAACGATAGACATCACTCTCATTTTTGGCTGATATTGCGGCGGAAGTTGCGACTGCATCTACAATTAGTTCTGGTAAAGAAGAGTTACCACTATTTGATTTAGAACTTACTTTAATGCTGTAACTTCCTGTTGCTTCAGGACTGAATAGTCTAACCGAAACATAATACTTTCCTGCAGAAAGGTTTAAGGTGATTTTTGAATTTAGCTTATCTCCACCGTCATCATTTTGCGCGATTTGATCTGTAGCATTGTTTGGACCAAATAGTGTTATAAACGTATCTGAGCTACCTGATGTTTCAATCGTCACTTCAGAAAAGCTAGCAACATCAAAACGGTATTGGTCTACTTCTCCAGCGGTTGCAATATTAGCTGATGTAGCCGCTGCATTTAAATTGATGACAAGAGGAGGAGGTGGTGGTGGGGGTATCTCAAATCCATTATCATAAACAATCCCCAAGGCATTGCTATCTAATACATCAATAGGTCGTCTCCCTATTGATGCAAAGGGGGTGCTATCCATAGTTGCTGTAAGATTTTGTCCCATATTCCCACCTGTTACAGGCAAGTAAGCTTGTGATGGGAAGCGTGATTGCCATTGATGCCATAGTTTATCGACCATGCAATGATGGAAGAAAAATACAGGATCATTTGGTGATGTCATCGGCAACATAGAGCCACCTACCCATACATGGCCTAAATTATGGAATGATAAATTACCCGCCCAGCCTTCGAGTGAATTACGAAAACTTGGATTACTATCTCTATTCCACGGGCTGGTATCATAGGGCGTTATTTGTAATAACTGCTCTATCTCAGAATGAGTTGGCAAATTAATACCATTGGTATTACGACCAAAGCCTCGCTCCAATGGTCCCGATGCTCTGCCACTAGAATTTACAACAGTCCAACGCCCACTTCTAAAAGGTCCTGAACGAACTATTCCCCCTGCATCACCGTCACCACCCAATAAATCATCATCCCACATTGAGGCATTTTCTCCCCCTTCTGGCCAGTTCCAATAAGGAATACCTAAATTTGGGTTGCCAGATACACGCTGTAATTCTTTTTCTAAGTCCCATAAAAAACGACGATGCCACGGCAAAAATGCAGGGCAACTATGTATCGCCATCATAGTGGCATTGGCGTGTCGTAAAACAAATTGATCATAAATACCTTCTGCTTTTAACTGCAAAATTGCATTCACTAACTCGGTGCGTTCGGTACTACTGAGCGTATTTGCATCTTTTCTTATAGCCATAGTTCATTCTTCCTTTAATGTACTACAGAGGCTGTATCACAATTGATTTCTATCATTTTTATATTTCAATCTTACTACTATGATAATCAATTAATGATCACTCTCTCGCGTTAATTTATTATTGACTTTTTATTTTTTTTTGC
>JALVEA010000360.1 GCA_027008665.1 Thiotrichaceae bacterium
GCATGGATCATTTTGCCAAACCTGATGATGAACTCGCCAAAGCACAGCAACAAGGTTCATTGCATCGTAATTTTCAAGGCTATACGACCCATGCTGAATGTGATTTAGTTGCTATGGGAGTCAGTGCTATTAGCACCGTTGACCATGCCTATAGTCAAAATGCCAAAGATATTGAAACTTATTACCAGCAAATTGATAAAGGACATCTGCCGATTATTCGTGGTGTCGCCTCCACTAATGAAGACTTAATACGCCATCAAATCATTCAGCAACTCAGTTGTCATTTTAAACTTGATTTTAAAGCCATAGAAAATAGTTTTAAGATTAACTTTGTAGAACATTTTGCAACTGAATTAAAAGAATTATCAACCATGGCCGATGATGATTTATTGACATTAGAAAGCGATAAAATAACAGTCACTGCCACAGGACGTTTATTGATCCGTAATATTTGCAGAGTATTTGATGCCTATCACCGTGATCAAGTTGGACAACAGGCATTTTCTAAAGCCATCTAAATATTTATTTGCTTAATACGGCCAATTTACGCCAATCATACGCAAAATACTGACTGGAATAATTTATGTATTTTATATTTTGAATATCTTTTTCAGGTTTATAACCAATAAATAAAACCTCCCCTTTATGTGCCAATTTATTTAAAACAATGTCCCATAAAGGTGTTTTTTCTTCTTTGTTAATTAAATCAAGATCAATAATAAAATAATTAATTGATTTTTGTTCTTCTATTTTATTTATAAAATCCTCATAATTCTCTGCTCTTAAAATAAGATTAAATTGTGATGATAATATCTGTGTTAAAGCATGACTGATTCCTAAAGTAAGCAATGATTCATTTCTATAAATATGGTGGTTTCCAGCTAGATATTTTGCAACCATTCGATCTAATCCTGTTGAATTACATTTTGGACATAAATCTATATCATTATTTTTAATCAGCGTTTCGCCTTTCCAATTGCAAATATTACAGCCTTGAGTATTAGTCTTTAATACATCTAACACTGATACGCCTGTTTGAAGCGTTAATGGATGCGCAACAACCGTTTTTTCAGTCAGTCTCATTGTAATTTTAGGCAATGTTTTAGTGGTAATAGAAATAATTTCGGGAATAACACCCAATGGATAACCAAGACTTTCTATATAATAAGAAAACTCAATATCCATTGCTCCATGTGGCAATAGGGGGTTAAAACCACCGTGTTTTGCAATAAATTCTCTTTTTACTATATAAACTCCACCTTGTATATGAGCAAAAATTTTCTCTGGATTTTGTTGTGCATAATCCTGATTTCTGAATTTATGAAATTCAGGAAACTGACTGTATTCATGTCCATATATATATTTAGGAAGATAACTAGGATGACCTGCAATTACTTCATCAGAATGACTACGCATATACTCTATTAAAGTTCGCTCCCAACCATGATCTTTAATAAATCCTTCTTTACTACAAAGATAAATGGCATATTCACTATCTGAAAGTTCTAACGCAATATTAGAGGCAGGACCGCAATATTGATTATTTTGTTTTCTGATTAAACGCACATTTGATTTGCCTTTTACTTGCTTAATAATAGCTTGCCAAAAATCTGCATCACTTTGATTATCTACAATAGTAAGTGTAAAGGGTGTCGTAGTGTACTCAAAAATACGACGAATAATTTCAAATGTTTCCTCACGATCATCATATTTTTGAGTATTAAACGTTACTAAAAATATTTCAATTCGATAATCTAACCACGTATCAAGTAATCTTTGTACCGTGCGCGCTACTCCAATTTTTTTCTTTAAAAATATTTTAGCGTTTTCTATTAAATCTTGCCTATGAATATCTGGCATTGATTTCAATTCACGAACACAGGCAGCTAATGCTTCAGGGTGATTCGCTGGAGCAATCAGTGCCTCTTGATAATTAGTCAAATAATCAGGAATAGCCGAAATATCGGTCGTTATAACAGGTAATCCCATCGCCATTGCTTCTAAAATAACCGTTGGAAAGCCGTCCATATCGCCATTATTTGCAATTACACAAGGAGCAATTAAGAAATCTGCTTTTTGATATGATTTTGCAA
>JALVEA010000361.1 GCA_027008665.1 Thiotrichaceae bacterium
TTGTCCTCATACCCTGACTAATCGCCCTATTGTCGTTAGCAATACAGGAATAATTGAAATTAATTTATGCGAAAGTCGTAAAGTGAACTCCAGATTATCTTTTGATGGACAGGCAAATATTGCCTTATGTGCAGGAGATAAAATAGTCATTCGTCAGCAAAAGCATAAATTGACACTTATTCACCCAGAAGAATACGATTATTATCGAATATTAAGAAATAAATTAGGTTGGAGTATTACCTTGTAGGGAATTTCCTCAAAGTGTCTTTTTACAAATAGCAGAGTCATTAGGGTTTTCGACGCTTTGAACAATGGCTTCAATAAAGTCATTAAATTCATCCATACTAATCACATCCAAAATACGATTCATGACTAATGAATCAACTTTAGCAATCGTTTGTTTGCCATTATGCAATTGAATATAAACACCCGCAGCCTCAATAGAGTCATCAGAGAAATTAGTATCACTTAGTCTCGCATCTTCGTGACTCAATGTATCATAAAACTCATCGAGTGCATCCCATAAATCATCATCAATATCATCGGAGGTTTTTAAAACTAAGGCATTTTGGATTTTTTCTCTTTCTTGCGTCCACTCAAGCCCATTTTTATCGAGAAAATCAATAAATTTATTTGCTACAGACTGATTAAAAAACAAATAATCCAACATAAGAAAAATACCTATATTAATATATTAATGATGAATACTGAAAAAACAGTAGTTTTTTTAATCATAGCGTAAATGAATGGTATCTGCGAGCGCTCGCAGTTAATGAAAAAGAAATAGAGCAAGAATGTTACCTTCACTCTATTTTGTCGTGATAGCGCTAACTAGCGTATTTTTCTGAATCTACATCGACTAAATGCAGCTTTTCACTTTGAATACGTTCATAAATCTCTTCACGGTGAACGGCTACATTCCTAGGGGCATCAATACCTATGCGTACTTGATTACCTTTTACCCCTAAAACCGTTATGCTGATATCGTCCCCTATTTTTAGAGTTTCTCCAACCCTACGCGTTAAAATTAACATCCTTTAAGTCTCCATTTTAAATAATTTAACCGCTAGCCCCTTGCGGTATTTTCTTTATCTCTATTTTCTGCGAAAATTCACCTAAGATATAAAATAAAGAACCTTTACTAACTTCCTGTTAGCGTTTACAACATGACTAGTCTCAATTGACTCTTGATATAGTGACAGATCAAAACTTAACCAGAGCTTAACCAAAGCCAATCAAATATAAAATATCTATAATGACATATATTAATTTTATATAACAGTTTTTTGCACAACAGAAAATCACTCGCATTCTTACAAACTAAAACCTAATGGAAGCTGAACTAGCAAACTAAATTTGATTTCCTTTATCCAACTTTCTCCCCCTAATAAATCTTAAGGCAATACTATCAATGAACTACACACATAGAATAGGTGAAGAAATACGCACCATTGCAATCTTTATCGCTGTGATCTGGGGAGTTTTCTTACTAGATCGTATTTTACCGCTGGAAACTTTTGGGCTGATACCACGATCTGAAAAGGGTATTATTGGCATTATCGCCATGACATTTCTTCATGCCGACTTGAAACATCTGATAGGCAATACCATTCCACTGGTGGTACTACTATCATTACTCGCTGGCTCACAGGCTGATAGTAGAAAAATCGTCGCTTTTATTATTCTACTCGGCGGTCTATTGCTATGGCTATTTGGACGCTCAAACTCCATTCATATCGGCGCAAGCTTATTAGTCTTTGGCTTGGCAACTTTTCTAGTGGTTTCAGGCTTATTAGAAAGACGTATTATTCCATTATTAATCAGCATTATTGTTGTCATTATGTACGGCTCAACCCTTATTGGTGGCATTATGCCATTACAACAAGGCGTTTCTTGGGAAGGTCATTTAATGGGAGGCATTGCAGGGGCTATTACCGCATGGTTATTAGTTAAACTGCGTTAAAATTGATTTTTTGGAGTTCAAACTATTAAAAATCAACTTGACAATTTAGACTTAAGCATTCATCCTCGAAAAGCTCGCGTCGTTGGAAGTTAGCCTGACGGGGTTTGTAACCCATACGCGCCAACTTAA
>JALVEA010000362.1 GCA_027008665.1 Thiotrichaceae bacterium
ACATTGTATGCGTGATGCCACACGCGGCGGTATAGCAACCGTACTCAACGAATTTGCCAGCAGCAGCAATGTCGGAATTCGTATCGAACAAAATAAAATTCCCATCCGTGATGAAGTCAGAGGTATTTGCGAAATATTAGGCTTAGATCCTCTGTATCTCGCCAATGAAGGTAAACTACTCGCCATTGTCCCTGCCGATATAGCAGATGATTTATTAGCCGTAATGCGACAACATCAGGCAGGAAAACATAGCTGTATTATCGGTGAAGTCAGCGAATCACCACAGGGAAAAGTGATTTTATCAACAGGCTTCGGCGGTGATCGGCTGATTGATATGCTGGTTGGTGAGCAGTTGCCGAGGATTTGTTGAGTATGATCAATAAAATATTGGGTAATACTTAAACGATGCTACCAAATGAAAGATCGACATTACCAGCAGAGACTTAATAAAACATAGGTGTTTATTTAACAAACAAAATTAATCTTATATTTTTTGATAATGTAGCTATTGATAAAGCACAAAAATAGCTAAAAACAGTAATACAAATTCAATCAATGCAATAATTTTCCAAAACATCAAAGGATTACGTTTTATCAATGGCTCTGCATAGTTTGAGCTAATAAGCTCATTGTTTGGTTTGGATAAATCGCTAATAAATTCAGATAATAAAGCATAGCGTTTGTCAGGATTAGCTTGCACTGCCTTGCGTACAGCGAGATCGACCCATTCGGGTACTAGAGGGTTATATTCTCTGATTGAGGTATAGAGAAAACTTTTTTTAGCCGCGCGTTCAGGAGTAATTTCCCCATAGGGTAATTTACCCGTGAACATTTCATAGGCAATCACACCAAGGGAATAAATATCGGAACGATTAGTCCCTACTCCGCCTTTAAAATATTCGGGGGCGGAGTAATTAGCAGTACCGACAATATTATTATGCTCCACTACCGACTGTATTTCTGCTAACCCCGCGACTTTAGTAGAACCAAAGTCAATAATAATCAGGGTATTATTTTCATCAATAAGAATATTATCGGGCTTTATATCTTGATGGATCATTTCCATACGATGCATACTGCGTAAACCGCGTGCAATTTGATCAATACTTCCGCGTACCTGTGTTAAATTTGCTTTAGGATTCGATGCCATCCATTGTTTTAAGGTTTGCCCTTGAATATATTCGACCACGGTATAAAGAAAATGACGTTGATGTTTTAGCTCACATACCTTAATTAAATGCGGAGAATCGAGTCGCTTTGCAATCCATTCTTCATGCAAAAATAAATCAATATAGGCAGGGTCATCTTCGAAATTAACCGATGGGGTTTTAATAACCACTAATTTTTTGTTATTTGTATCGGCATCAGCAGTCGTTTCTGCCAAATAAACTTGACTGCGCGAGGTTGCATTTAGCTCACGGATAATCTTAAAACTATCCAAGAGATTGCCCGCGACCAAATCAGGTGGAAACGGTAAACGGGTTAATTTTTCATAAAACTCTTTTTTATTCGCTTTCGCAATGCTATCAATACGCACGATTTGACAAGTGATATTGTCATCGCTTTTATTATCTAAAGCCGCATTGAGTATCGCTTCACTGGCTTTTTGTGGATTATCTCGATGCTCAATTAAATGCTCTTTTAGCTCTTTATCCGAGATAAAATCATGTACGCCATCAGTACTTAAAAGGTAAATATCATCGGTTTCAATCGGGGTTCTGCGATAATCAATTTCCAAATGACTATCAATTCCTAAAGCACGACTTAGGTATTCTTTATCATTACTAATCCAAATCCGATGATCATGGGTTAATTGCACAAAATCATCTTCCCGCAAGCGGTAGATTCGACTATCACCAATATGGAATAAATGCGCGGTTTGAGATTTTAATACCATTGCGCTAAAGGTGGTCACAAGACCTTTAGAAGAGCTATAACGTTTTTGCCCTTGCGAAAATAACATGCTATTTAATGCAGACAGAATACGACGCACCGCATGTTTTACTGTCCACGATTCAGGGGTGCTATAATAGTCCGTAAGAAATTGTTTAACACTTAATTCACTCGCTTCTTTACCACCATC
>JALVEA010000363.1 GCA_027008665.1 Thiotrichaceae bacterium
CTAATTGAAGCAAGTGAATAGGATAAACCATCGCTAGGTTGGGACTATTTCCAATAGAGCGGAAACTTAACAGTGCGCGACTTAGGCGCAATCGATATACTCGGTATTGCATTTTTCAATCCTCTTAGATTGATGAATGAAGTCCTGCTTTGCTGGTCCAACAGCTTAGTAGGGCGCTTATTAATAAATACGCAAAAAGTGTTCGGCAACACAAGAAAACGCATTGCCCCTAAATGTACTCCTAATTTTAAAAAAGTCAAAAAAATAATAGAGTAAATTTAAAGCTTGGGTGTATTTAATACTTTTATTGTTTCCTTTGCCTACTTAATTAGCACGACTAATAAGCAATCTGGGACACCCATAATTATAGTGATTAATTATCCTAGATTTGCTTCCATCTAATAGAGCAAGCCTAGGCTTGGGTTTCTGTTTTTGTTTATACATCTATTGATAACTGAAAAGCTAAAGCTTTCACTCCTTTAGTATCTGAGAATATTTGGTGAAGGATGTGGAAATTTTGTTAGATTTATTATGACTTCCTACTTAGACGTTTGGTCGGAATATTTTTGCCTGATGTCAAAAATCAAGTAATGATTGACTAATCTTAAGACTTGTTAATGGGCAGGAAATGATTCTGCATAAATATAAAAAAATCAATATACGGCGCTATAGCAGTGATGATCTGGTTCACTGGAAAAATTTTATTGCGCCAAAAACCCAATATATTGAATTCAATTTGGATGATCAAAGTGCGTCTTATCAGGTCTTTATACGTTCAGAGTTGCCTGTAGTTACTGAAAAATCGGTTGGCTTATTGGTGGAAATTGAAGGTGTCCCCGCTGCATTATGGCTTTCTTGCTGGCCGTTAGTGGATCGGATTAGGCAATATATTACAGAAAGTAAATTGAAAAAACTGCCTTTAGATTTACGCGCAGAGTTGTTAGAGACTGCATTAGATCCTTTGTTATCGACTATTGTGGCAAAACTGGGGGTGAAGATTAAGGTTTTGAATTTTCTAAAAATAAAACCTAGCGATATTAATAGTTTTTCTGTTGTATTTAAAATCACTGAGAATCAATCACGTTCTATTGATGCAGTGTTGATAATGAATACAAAATTAAAACCTGTTCTTGAAGAGTTGATTGGGCGTTGGCCATCGTTTCATTATTTGCATGAATGGCGTCATCATATAACCCCTTTATTTTTTGAGGTGGGGACAGTCACATTAAGTATTGCAGAGTTACAACAAATAGAAGCCGCTGATGTGATTATGGCTGAGGCGGCTGAAAATATTAGGAATAATGAGCTTTGTATTCGCCTTGTATCTAATCAGCGTTTTAAAGCAAGAGTCTATGAAAATAGCGTCACTATTGAGTCAGGGGTAAGAGAAATGTCAGATGAAAATCGTAATGATGATATTGCTACTATGGGAGATTTACCTGTAACACTAAGCTTTGATATTGGAGAAATAACATTACCCTTTCATCAGGTTGAAAGCCTAACTTCAGGTTATGTTATTAATTTAAATCAGCCATTTGGTGAAGTTGTAAAAATTCGTTCGCAAAATCGTGTTTTGGGTACAGGGGAACTGGTGGATATTAATGGCAAAGTAGGAGTGCGTATTATTACCCTGTTTGGGATTAATACGAATGGATAGCTTTCCTAATCCCATTTTATTAATTGGGGTTCTAACGCTTTTGGGTTTAGCCCCTTTTATCGCTATTTTAACCACTTCTTTTGTCAAGATTGTGATTGTTATTCAGATGGTACGCAGTGCTTTGGGTTTGCAACAAGCTCCCCCTAATCTTGCCATTAATGGTTTAGCAATTATTCTTTCAATGTATGTGATGGCCCCTGTGGGGATGGAGGCGCATGAGCGTTTTAGCACCCATAATGTCAGTCTTGAAGATATTCAAAATCCCAGATTGCAAACCGCTATTGAAGATAGCTATGCACCGTTTAAAGCGTTTCTTATCAAACATTCAAGCGAGCAAGAACGTCATTTTTTTGTACAAACAACTAAGAAGCTTTGGCCAAAAAAATATTCAGATAAAATGACCAGTGATAATTTATTAGTGTTA
>JALVEA010000364.1 GCA_027008665.1 Thiotrichaceae bacterium
AGCCACTTTAAACTATGGTTTTTTTCATCAAGTTGCAAAAAAACTGCCAAAACAAATTTTACTGGTGTTAGCAGATACGAAAGCGGGTGAATGCATTGCAGGATCATTGATGTTTATTAGTGATACCACACTCTACGGACGACACTGGGGCGCTATTCAATCCATTGATAAATTACATTTTGAAGCCTGTTATTACCAAGGAATTGAGTATTGTATTCAACAAGGTCTTCAGCATTTTGAACCTGGCGCTCAAGGTGAGCATAAAATAGCACGAGGCTTTCTTCCAACTTTGACAAAATCCAGCCATTGGTTAAATAACTCCCCTTTTCAAATAGCCATTGAGCAAGTTATACAATATGAGAAAAATGCCGTTCAAGATTATATGCAACATTTAAAATCGCCCTACAAGGAACCCTAATGAAACCTTACTCCGAAGCCTGTGATCAAAACCGACAACCTATTCTTGATATCACTTTCTACTTATAGAAAAAGATCTTTGTACACGACAAAAATTCTTTTTAGAATCTAAGTTGTTGATTTTTCGTTACTGAGGCATTCCCTTCTGAACCAATAATCAATTACTTACAATACATTCTGAAAAATTATCGTGTACAGAGAAAAAGATCATTATTTATAATACTTCCCATTGGCATAAATCCACCCTCCTTCTTGCTTTCCTTTTGGGTCATGATGCGTCCAATGCAATACCCCACCGCGATTATTCCATTCATAACGGGCGCGGATTTTTATTTGATCGCCTTTATGAATCGGTACACGTTTTGCGAGTGCCGTATTATGTGCAACCAACAAGGTTATATCGGGAGCTAATTTAATCAGGAATTTTTGATGTGGATTCCCTTTCGTGTCATCTTTTAGCAGTTTAATCACTTCTGCTTGTGTTTCTAACCAAAATCGAGCATGGGTATTTTTTCTTTCTTTACGAATTTTGCTAAGAACTTGTTCCTGATGATCAATGCTAGGCGCATTAACAGGGGAGCTCTTAAAGCTAGGATTATTTTCAGTGGTATGATCTTTATCTTTAGTTAAATAGTTATAGCCACCAACAACAGTTGCAACGATTAAGGTTGCAATGATACGAATAAGTTTACGATTACTCATTATTTCCCTTTATTTCGATTAAAAATAATGCATCGCTTCTTCTTTTTCTCTATTTAATAACAGTCATTTATCCTATTAATCTACTAGGATAGAGAGATTTATCGATTAATTTTCGTTCTTTTATAGGGGGATATAGACTCTAATTCAATAAGGAGTGTAAAATTATTGCTTATATTTTATACTAAAAAAAATAAATAACTTAAGAAGCATGATGCCTTTCTAATGTAAGAGTGTTTGTGCTGTGGTGCTCTTTATCAAGTCACTTCAAGAAGAATATCGTTATTTCATATAATAATTAAAAGAGTCTAGGCTACTCCAAGATAAAAAGGAAAATCAAAATAAGGAGGTTATTTCACACAAATTCCTAAGAGGGGAGAATTGTAGATGTTAATAGCTCAAATCAGTGATACTCATGTTCCGATTAAAGGGGCAAAAACTTATAATATTGCACCGATGGCTGAGAACCTTGCTCGTTGTATTGAGCATATTAATAATAGCAGTCCTCAACCTGATATTGTGCTATTAACAGGTGATATTACTAATAAAGGCTTAATGGAGGAATTTGAGCATTCAGCGCTACTTTTATCGCAATTGAAAATGCCATTTTATGTCATTCCAGGCAATCATGACAATAGAGAAGGCGTGTGGAATAGCTTTAGAGGACAAGCCTGTCCTGCGAAAAATGATAATTTTATTCATTATGTTATTGAGGATTATGCACTACGTTTAATTGCACTTGATAGCACTATTCCTTACTCTTCTAATGGTGAAATTTGTGAATTAAGGGCAAATTGGTTGGATCAACGTTTAGCTGAAAATAATGAAAAACCAACGCTTATTTTCATGCATCATCCGCCCGTTAAATGCGGAGTGATTGAGACTGATATAGACTGTTTTGTAGGCGAGGAAAGACTCGGTGATGTGATAGAAAAATACTCCAATATAGAAGCTATTATTTGTGGTCATATTCACACTCCTATTCACACCCGTTGGCGCGGTACGATTGTAAGTACTGCACCTAGTATGGGAATGCGCTTATTACTTGATCTTAATTTGGAGTGTGATAAATTTATTTTAGAGGATCCAACTTATCAACTACATTACTGGACAGAAGATAATAATCTGATAACCCATACTATCTCTGTGGGTGAGAACGTAAGCTCTTATTTATTTGAAAGATATATACCAAGAGAGGTTTTATAGAATATAAAGAAGTTCCAAACAATTAAATGACTTGAAACTTCCTAATCCTATTTACGTTGTCCTGTTACCCGAATCCAATCTTCTTTTTGTGCTACTTGTAGATTCATATAATAGGCTTGGTAAGCATCAAGTATATGATCCGTTTGCTGTTCTAAAATACCTGACAATACAATACTCCCCCCTACTTTATTAAGCTGTGCAAAGGTTTCAGCCAGTTCTACTAAAGGCCCTGAGAGGATATTAGCCACCAGTAAATCAACGGGTTCTGTTGGCATTTTCTCTGGAAAATAACAAGCAATGGCAGTATCAGGAATCTGATTTTTTTGCATATTATCTTTAGTGGCAATCAGTGCCTGTGGATCAATATCAGTAGCAATCAGATAATCCGCTCCAAGTTTAACTGCTGCAATGGCTAAAACCCCACTACCACAGCCATAATCAATCACCGATAAGCCTTGAGGGGGATTGGCATCTAGCCATTCTAAACATAAAGCAGTGGTTGGGTGTGTTCCTGTGCCAAAGGCTAACCCAGGATCTAGAATAATTTGGGTGCTATCATCATCAGGGATATCATTCCAGCTAGGATAAATCCACAGCTTTTCACCAAATTGCATCGGCTTGAAATCATCCATCCAAGCCCGTTCCCAATCTTGGTCTTTAAGTGTTTCTAGTTGAATATCACTTATTTGCCATTTAGATTGCTTGTTTTTGAGAATCAGTAATAAAGCAGATAAATCATCTTCAGCTTCAAAAAGAGCGCTAACAATTAAATCATCCCATAAGCGCGTTTCACCGAGCAAAGGTTCTAATACGGGGTTATCCCCTGCATCTTGAAAGGTGATAGAAAGTGCATTTGCATCCTCCATGCACTCACTGATCACTTCTTGAAAGGCTTTATTGCAATGACAATTAATTTGCAACCAGCTTTTTGTAGTTTTTGTAGACATTATTTTTGACTAAGCTTTTTCTCAAGATAATCAATACCTGCCCCTCCTTTGCGAAAGGCTGTATCTGCCATAATTCGACATTGGAGCGGGAGGTTAGTCTTAATACCTTCAACGACCATTTCATTTAATGCACCTTCCATACGGGCAATGGCAGAGTCTCGATCATCCGCATGAACAATTAATTTTCCAATCATTGAATCATAATGAGGTGGAACGGTATAACCACCGTAAATATGTGAATCAACTCTTACTCCTAATCCACCCGGTTGGTGAAAGTGTTTAATTTTTCCAGGGGAAGGAATAAAGGTATCAGGGTCTTCTGCATTAATGCGACATTCAATCGCATGTCCGCGAGGAACAATATCCTCTTGTTTGATAGTAAGTCTTTTTCCTGCGGCAATCAAAAGCTGTTGCTTGACCAAATCAATACCCGTGATTAATTCAGTAACAGGATGCTCTACCTGCAAACGTGTATTCATTTCAATAAAATAGAACTCATTATTTTCATATAAGAATTCAAACGTTCCCGCGCCGCGATAACCAATTTGGACACAGGCTTGACTAATGATTCTCCCCAGTCTTTCACGTTGCTCTGTGCTAATACCAGGTGCAGGTGCTTCTTCAACCACCTTTTGATTACGACGTTGCATTGAGCAATCACGTTCACAAAGATGAATCGCATTGCCGTGCTCATCGGCTAATACTTGGAACTCAATATGACGAGGTTTTTGGAGAAATTTCTCCATAAACACTACGTCATTACCGAACGCGGCTCCTGCTTCTGTTTTAGTCATTGTAATCGCTTCGAGCAGATCGGAAGAATCATAAACCACTCGCATACCGCGTCCCCCACCGCCACCTGTTGCTTTAATAATAAGCGGGTAGCCAATCCTCTCTGCCATTGCTAATGCTTCTTCAGGATTATCAGGAATCGCCCCTTCAGAACCTGGAACACAAGGGACATTCGCTTTTTCCATTGCTTCTTTAGCACAAATTTTATCCCCCATAATGCGGATGGTAGCTGCTGTAGGACCAACAAAAATAAAACCACTCGATTCAACCCGTTCAGCAAAATCAGCATTTTCAGAGAGGAAACCATAACCGGGATGAATAGCATCGGCATCAGTCACCTCAGCGGCACTAATAATAGCAGGAATATTAAGATAACTATCCTTAGAACTAGGAGGGCCAATGCAAACCGCTTCATCTGCAAGGCGAACGTGTTTGAGATCCCTATCAGCGGTTGAATGTACAGCAACGGTCTTAATTCCCATTTCTCGACAAGCACGTAAGATACGAAGTGCTATTTCGCCACGATTGGCAATTAGTAATTTTTTTATCATGATAAACTCCTCCAATTATTCAATAACAAAAAGAGGTTCACCAAATTCAACAGGCTGCTCATTCTCAACAAGGATGGTTTTAATCGTTCCCGCTTTGTCCGCTTCTATTTCATTAAGCATTTTCATCGCTTCAATAATGCATAAAGTATCACCAATAGAAACTTTTTGACCAACCTCTACAAAAACGGCTGCGCTAGGCGAGGAAGCACGATAGAAAGTACCCACCATAGGCGAGTCTATAGTGGTTTCTGATATTGCATTCTCTACCACGGGAGCGGCTTCAATAACAGTATTATTTTGAGGTGCAACAGGAGCGGCAACAGCAGGGGCGGCAACAGGAGTAGCACTATACCTTATAATTCGAACTGATTCTTCGCCTTCTACAATTTCTAATTCGGCTATGCCGCTTGTTTCAACAAGTTCAATGAGTTTTTTTACTTTACGAACATCCATTGGATTTTTCCTGTGTAATTGCCTTATCAGTTTTGAGTTTAAATCTTTACATCTCAAAAACTAGGCTTCAAGTTTGTCAATAGCTGCCTCTAAAGCCAGTTCGTAACCCTTAGCACCTAGCCCTATAATACAGCCTTGTGCTATATCAGAGAAATAGGAGTGGTGTCGAAAGGCTTCGCGTTGATAGACATTAGATAAATGTACTTCAATGAACGGCAGCTCGGTCGCTAATAAAGCATCCCGTAAGGCGATGCTAGTGTGTGTAAATGCGGCAGGATTAAATAATATAAAATCTATTCCTTCTCCCTGCGCTAGATGAATTCTATCAATCAGTCTATGTTCAGCATTACTCTGAAAACACAGCAACTGATACTTTTTTTGTGAAGCTATTTGTTGAAGTTTCGTTTCAATATTAGCGAGGGAAAGCGTTCCATAATGTCCAGGTTCACGTTGACCTAATAAATTAAGATTTGGACCGTTTAACAGCAGTATTTTAGCCATAAGTGTCGTTATTTTTTGTATTTGTAAGGATGTTAATTGTTTGTTCTAGGAAGCTAACTGAGAATAGAAACTAAGTTGTAGTAATTTTTCTATTCTTACACAATTTCTTTCCTAGAGAATTGATGATCGCTCGCTGTGCGGAGTTTACACCGATTGAGGTATAGGCGCTACCATTAGTCTAACTGGTTTGAAATGTCTCAAATTTATCAATAGAATTTATGCTTAAAATCCCCCATCCCAACTATAAAAATAAGGTATAACGATGAACTATAAATCACTACTGCTTGCTACGATATTTTCCCTTTCCAGCGTTTCTGCTTTTGCAGAAGTGGTTAATCTTAATAAAGCCGATGCCTCTGCATTTCAATATTATCTTAACGGTATTGGAGAAAAAAAGGCGAATAAAATTGTTAATTATCGTCAACAACACAAAGAATTCAAAAGCATTGCAGAAATTATGGAAGTAAAAGGAATTGGCAAGGGTATTTTTACTAAAATCAATGCCGATTTATCATTGACAGAAGGTAAAGTGTCAGCGCCTACGAAAAAAGCGAAGATTAAAAAAGAGAATATCGAGACAGTAGAAGAAAAAAAGAAAGAGCTTGTCGTTGAATCTACAACAACAAATCTAGCATCAGACATCTCTGATACAGAAGAAAAAACAAGCGTTGAAAACAAAATTTCTCCAAAAAAAGAAAGACAACTTAAAATAGAAGAAGGGGAAGTAAAAAAAGCAGAAAAAGCAGAAAAAGTAGAAGAACAAAAAACAACAAAAGAAGCTTATCTTTAATACCTTCAACGGATTGATGTACTAGAATTGTAGATTAAAAAGCAGGTTTTAGGAACTTCCTTACCTAACTTCTCATAAAACTGTCGGTAAGATTTTTCAAATTCAGACTTTAGCCTGTCACTCGCATAAGCTAAAGTTTGAATCCTAAGTTGTTTTTTATTAAAAAAATTCTAAAAAGGTAAAACTATGATTCCCGTTATTCTCTCAGGTGGTTCTGGCACACGCCTTTGGCCTCTGTCACGTAAACAACGTCCTAAACAATTTTTACCTGTTGTGGATGAAGAAAATACATTATTACAATCCACGCTATTGCGTTTACAAGGACTTAAGTCATTACAAGCACCGATTATTGTGTGTAATAAAGATCATCGTTTTATGGTGGCAGAACAACTGCATGAGTTGGGTCTTGAGCATCAGGGAATTTTATTAGAACCCATAGGACGTAATACGGCTCCTGCGATTGCATTATCGGCTTTACATGCCTTAAAAGCAGATCCAGATTCCATGCTATTAGTCTTGCCCGCTGACCATGTAATTAGCAATATCCAAGCCTTTCATAATGCCATTGAGGCAGCAGAAAAAACGGCAAAACAAGGCAAACTAGTGACCTTTGGTATTGTGCCTAATAAAGCAGAAACAGGTTATGGCTATATTAAATACAATAAGCATCAGCTAGATTCTGAGCAAATCTCCTATAAAGTGGAGCAATTTGTAGAAAAACCCGATCAAGCAACAGCCGAATCTTATCTAAAAGACGGGCATTATTTGTGGAATAGTGGCATGTTTATGTTCCAAGCAACATCTTATCTTGATTCAATACGACAATATCAGCCTGAAATTTTACAATCATCTGATAGCGCGCTTGAAAAGGCGAGGAAAGACATTGATTTTATCCGTATTGATAGTGATAGTTTTAGTCGCTCTCCTAATATTTCCATTGATAATGCCATTATGGAAAAAGCCAATAATATTGCCCTGATTCCCTTAGATGCAGGTTGGAATGATGTCGGAAGCTGGCCCGCCGTTTGGGAAGTTGGGCAACAAGACCCCCAAGGCAATGTGATACGCGGTAATTCAATGCTGCATAATGCAAAAAATAATCTTATTTATACTGAAAAACGCTTAGTCGCTCTAGTTGGTGTTGAGGATTTAGTGGTGGTAGATACCAAAGATGCCACTTTAGTCATGCATAAAAACCATGCCCAAGAGATTAAGGAAATTGTGCAGCGACTTGTCGATAAAAATGCCTCAGAAGCACTAAGTCATTCAGAGGTCTATCGTCCCTGGGGTAGTTATGACTGTATTGATGTCGGACATCGTTTTCAGGTAAAACGTATTACCGTTAATCCAGAGGCTAAACTTTCATTGCAAAAACACCATCACCGCGCTGAACATTGGGTAATAGTCAAAGGTACGGCTGAAGTAACTTGTGATGATAAAACGTTTCTACTAACAGAAAATCAATCCACCTATATTCCATTAGGCTCAATGCATCGTTTGGCAAATCCTGGCAAAATTCCTTTAGAAATGGTCGAAGTGCAATCAGGTGGCTATTTAAACGAAGATGATATTGAACGCTATGATGACCAATATGGACGCTCTGATCATGAAAAATAAATCACTCACTTGCTTTAAAGCCTATGATGTCCGTGGAAAATTAGGGCAAGAACTCAATGAAGACATTGCTTATAGAATCGGTCGAGCCTATGCGCAGTATTTAAAGGCAAAACGGGTGGTTGTCGGTGGCGATATTCGTCTTAGCAGCGAAACATTAAAAAAAGCACTAGCAAAGGGCTTAATGGATGCAAGAGCCGATGTGATTGACCTTGGCATGACAGGGACGGAGGAGATTTACTTTGCAGCTTTTCATTTAGAGGTTGATGGTGGCATTGAAG
>JALVEA010000365.1 GCA_027008665.1 Thiotrichaceae bacterium
AAAATATAAACCCTGTGAGAAAGTCTGTGCCAGTTCAGGTTCAAGATGCTTTAATTGCGTCTGATTAAGTGTTTGCCACTCTTTACTGTCAATATGTGCTTGTGCTTTGATTTGAAAGCGTTGCCAGTCGCTTTGATCTTGAGGATGTGCCACTACAATGGTGCCATTTTGCTGATAGCTAATTTCTTGTTGCGTTTGTGCCTCAAGCTTAGGCAACCAATCTTTCCATCGCTGGAAAGAATGTTGACCTAAACGTTGTACAATAGGCTCAGTATTGGGTACTTCGCTATGTGGGGCAACCATGGCAGCGGCAATTAAACCCGTACCATAATAATCACGATCTTGCTGATCAAATAGGCTGATTTTAATCGTTTGATCTGACTCATGCAGTCGCCAAGCCAGTATACGTCCGACTAATCCCATTCCTATGATAGCAATTTTCATTTTTAGTCCTGATGATCACGGTTATATTCTGATTTATAAATTTCAGCACCTTTTTGAACAAACTCAATCGCTTTTTCTTGCATTGCGGCTTGATTTTTAGAATATTCAGAGCCTGTGCCGTATTGTTCACGTACTTCGCGGGTAATTTTCATCGAACAGAATTTAGGACCGCACATGGAACAAAAATGAGCAACTTTTGCAGACTCTTTCGGCAAAGTGGCATCATGATACGCACGAGCGGTATCAGGATCTAAACCGAGATTAAACTGATCTTCCCAGCGGAATTCAAAACGTGCTTTTGACATTGCATCATCACGCGCTTGTGCGGAAGGGTGACCTTTGGCTAAATCCGCCGCATGAGCTGAGATTTTATAAGTGACAATACCCGCTTTAACATCGTCACGATTAGGTAATCCAAGATGCTCTTTGGGAGTCACATAACAAAGCATGGCAGTACCGTACCAGCCAATTTGTGCCGCTCCAATGGCTGAGGTGATATGATCATAACCGGGTGCAATATCGGTGACTAAAGGGCCTAATGTATAAAAGGGCGCTTCTTCACAGACATCAAGCTGCATATCCATATTTTCTTTGATTTTATCCATTGGCACATGCCCTGGGCCTTCGATAATGGTTTGTACATCATGTTTCCATGCAATTTGGGTTAATTCCCCCAATGTTTTTAGCTCGCTTAATTGCGCTGCATCATTGGCATCTGCAATAGAGCCTGGACGTAAACCATCCCCTAAGGAGAAAGCCACATCGTATTTTTTCATGATCTCGCAAATATCTTCGAAATGGGTATAAAGAAAGTTCTCTTTATGATGAGCTAAACACCATTTCGCCATAATTGAACCACCACGGGAGACAATACCCGTTAAACGGTTCGCTGTTAGGGGGATATATTGTAGTAATACACCTGCATGAATCGTGAAATAGCTAACCCCTTGCTCCGCCTGTTCAATTAAGGTATCACGGAATAGTTCCCATGTTAAATCTTCCGCAATCCCTTTTGCTTTTTCTAAGGCTTGATAAATGGGGACTGTTCCAATGGGGACGGGGGAATTACGAATAATCCACTCACGGGTTTCGTGAATATTTTTCCCTGTAGATAAATCCATCACTGTATCGCCACCCCAGCGGGTAGACCAGACCATTTTTTCCACTTCTTCATCAATTGAAGAACCCAGTGCAGAATTGCCAATATTGGCATTGATTTTGACTAAAAAATTACGTCCAATAATCATGGGTTCCATTTCAGGGTGATTAATATTTGCTGGAATAATCGCGCGCCCTCTAGCCACTTCTTGACGTACATATTCAGCCGTAATTTCTTTTGGCAAACCTTTTGCAGTTAATTCAGCGACTTCACTTTGGTCAAGTGAAGAACGCCCTAAGTTTTCACGTATTGCAACGTATTCCATCTCAGGGGTAATAATTCCCTGACGTGCATAATGCATCTGCGATACATTTTTTCCCTCAATAGCAATCCGAGGTAGTGGTTTATTTTCAAAGGGTTCTATATCAAGAGTCGCATCAAGGCGTTCACGCGCAAAATCAGAACTAAAACGCTCTAACTGCATTGTATCATTACGTGCCTCTATCCACTCCTGTCTAAAC
>JALVEA010000366.1 GCA_027008665.1 Thiotrichaceae bacterium
GAAAGCCCCTCTATTTACTACCATTTAGCGTATTTTGCAGTATTTGTTGCAGTTTTAATTGTTCTGCTTCAAGGCGTTGTTTGAGCTTTTCTTGTTCTGATTTTAAGCGCTGTTGCGCCTCTTCTGTCTTCGTTTGTAGTTTTTCTAATTCTGTTTGTTTTCGGGTTTCTAATTTTTCTAAAATTTTATGTTTTTGATCCAATAATTTTTGTTTTAACTGTTCTTTTTTCTTGTCTAATCGTTTATCTAGCAAGGATTTGATTAAAACATCTAGTTCTAGTTCGTACTTTAGTTGATCAAAAATCCCATGAATATGCAAAGGGGCAAATATTTTATCCTCTTTATTTTTCGAGCCTAAACGTAATTTTAAATCTAACTGATTGTTGGCAATATTAATTTTCCCATTGCCTTTGATTAAAAAATGAGGGGCAATTAATTGTATATTATCGGTGTTAAAGATACCGTTATTAACCTTCCAATCGCCTGTAAGTCTAGTAAAAGTTACTGTGTTACTGCTTTCTTTTGTTGTTTTTTTTGCATCAAAAGCTGCAACAGCAAGTAAAACCTTTTGTGCTAGTTTTGAATCTCGAATCGTACCTTTTTGAAAATCAATATCTGCTGTTCCATGTAGATTCTGTTTCAGTATTGCGACTGTATTGCCTTGTGTTGCCAGTTTTGTTTTTAAAGAAATAACACCTGAAACATAACGATCTTGAAAGAATTGTAATAATAAATTTTCAGCATGGAGTTTTTGGATTTGATGCTCCATTGTAATCATCGGTATATTTTGTGTCACATTGATGTTTAAGTTGCCGTTATATTTGCCTTTAAAGAGGTTAAAACGTAAGGGAGTCGCATTAATAATACCTTTTTTAGCCTTAATGCTGGCATGTGCATTAGTCAGTTTAAATTGATCAAAATGTAATTTTTTTACATCAATAGCAGCGTCAAGATTCAATTTTTTAAGTAGTTTAACAGGTAATAATTTATCATTAACGGGTCGTTTATGGGGTGGTTTATGGATAGATTTTGAAACCGATGGAGACAAATAATCATCAAGAACCAGTTGGCTAATATGCAGTTTAGTTTTAATAGCAGCTTGTTTAAAATGATGAATCGCTAGATCACCTACGATTCTGGATTGATCTATAAGCAAATTTAAAGCATGAATATTGACACTATTCGGAGTCGCCGTTAGCTGAAAACTGACTTTTGAGTTTCCAAAGACATGGGGATTACTGGTGGTGGGTAACTTAATTCCTAGGGTCTTTAAAAGCTGTTTTAGATTAAATTGGTTGCTTTTAAATTTTCCCGTGAGGATTGCTTGCGGTGAAAGTTTGCTGAGTTTTAGATTGCCTGTCAGTTTTGCCTTTCCAACTTCGATTAGAATTTTATCTAATTGGGCATTGCCCTTATGACTACTTAGATTGATGTCAATATTGCCCTTGCTACGATGGACTAACTGACCATTAGGGACAAGCCCACCTTTTAACGTTGCATTAAGATACATTCCTTTTAGTTTTAAATATTGGGTTTTGGCATTAGCAACGAGGTTAGCACTGCTTAATTGAGCATATAACTGGCTATTTGATAAAATTTTACCCTTTAGCTTTGTTTTAATACGCACATTTTGCATTGCAAGGAATTGTTGTTTAGGTTTAGCAGTTAAATTTCCTACTATATCAAGATTGAGATTGGCAATATGCGGCAACTCTTTTGCATCAACTATTAATTTCATCTCATTAATATTAAGGCGTGCATCTTTTAGATAAGCGCGTAAATTGCCCTTGATGCTTGCCTTTGCTTTGTCTGTATCTTTAAAAATCTTACTAGCATTGCTATTGAGTTTCATTTTTTGAATACTCAATACCAAATTGCTCAGATCAAGTTTTGTATCACCTTGAACTTGTGTACTAGTACGACTTTTATTGCTGCTTATTCCTTGAGAATCGGCATTAACTCTCATAGCGACAATGGAGAGTTGTTTGTTTTTTAGATCGACACGAGTCCCTCCAGTGAGGGTGGCTTTGATTATGCTACCGATACGCTGTAGATCAGTAATT
>JALVEA010000367.1 GCA_027008665.1 Thiotrichaceae bacterium
ATATCAGGTAATTTGTGGAATTTATGCTATACCTATTAAAGCAGGGAATAATTTTTATAACTACCAACCAAGGAATTTTTATGGCGATTAAGAATACGTTAACAAAGATGGCTACATTATTACTATTTTTAATGCCTTTAATGACGATTGCGGCGGATGAAAAGCAGGTGGATCCGTATGCGGAGGCTAAAGCAGAGCCTAAAGAAGGAGAAATACCCGTCGTGAGATTGGCAGATATTAAGAATGGTAAGCATTCAAAAGAAAAGCAGAAAAATAATGAGGAACCCTCTACTCCTAAAATTGTAAAAAAACAACAATCTAGTAATCCAAATAAGCAAACTGAAAAAAAGATTAAGAAGAAAGAGAAACCTAAAAAAGTAGCTAAAATAGTATCAGAAGAAAAGCCTAAACAAAAAGTAGAGCCTAAGCAGAAAGAAGCACCTGCGTTAAAAGTAAAGCAAAAAAAGGAGATAGACATTGATCTTATGGAGGCTTACTCCGCAGTCATGGGAATAACTAATAAAAAAGCCAGTAAAAAAGCTATAAAAAAAGATACCACTAAAGCAACACCTCCCGTGGCTCAAAAACCTCCAGCGCCTACTAAGCGTCAAAGCGTAACTACAAATAGAAATACAAGTACAAGTAACAGAGTAGGTTGGTTATATTTAGGTAAATTTACGCAAGGTAAATGGGTTACAAAAGGTAAGCAAGTTTTAGGCTTAAAGGATGTATTACCTAAAATAAATCAATTTTACTCTATACAAGTCCATTCGAATATACGCAAAGGAAAACCATCAAAAGGTAAGATGCCAAAAGTAATAAAACAGCTTTCTAATGGAAGCAAAATAAAACTTTTAGCAGTGCATAACTCAGGGAACTCAGGGCATTATTGGGCAAGGATAAAGTGGTAGTCTCCATAAGAAGCTTCCAAGTAATAAATTTACCCATCCTACTTGCCCTTTATACTCCTGAATTGAATCCTTTCGATCTTTTGTTGGATTTAGCACATAACTTAAAGAGATTGCTTCGTCGTTTATGAATAAACTCACAAAGCTCCTCGCAATGACGTGGTGGGAAAAACTGTAAACTATTTTTTTAGATATATTAAAGGATACTTAAAATTCCCCATATTTCGTCCAATAATGAAGCCAATAGCTGCTTTAAGGACAACCCAATTGAATCGTTGCATTATGTACTGCAATATTATCAAACTCTAGTTCAAGCGTATTACCTATTATCTGATATTGATCAGGGCCTGTGACAACCGGTGTACTCGCACATGCCATTTCAACTTCAACCTTTCCTTCACCTGAGAAACTAAAAGATAAATTCTGACCGTCACCTGTGATGCTAATAAGATTAGTTCGCATGGGTAAATAGCTAATATGCGTGATGGCATCCTGCGTATTGCCTAAATGAATTGCATAATTACCTGCATCTTGATCAAGATAAAGGTATTGGTCATTATAAGCATACCAATTATCCACTGACTTGATTATTTTGTCATCATCTACTTTAAGCGCGGAGCGTCCTAAATTGCTTCCGACAACCGTTGCGGTAATATCATCACCGTTACGAGTTAGGGTTAAGCTGGCAGATTTAAAGCTTTCTAGACGTTTTCTAAAATCATCAGCTGTTACAAATTCACTACCCGCATTAAATGCCTTACTAATCAGGCTTTCGAACATATCAATGGTATAGCCTTCAGTCAGACTTGTGGTCGGCCCATAGTCATGCCAAGGCCAATGGATGACGGGCTGTTCTGCTTTAAAGCTTAATTGATCAAATTCACTAAACCATTTTGCTTTTGTTTCTTCTGCTGTTAAGCCTAAAAAATCGATATTAGTAAAATCAAAGGTCATATTTGGGCTTAAATAAACCTTTGTTGAATCTGGTGTTAAATAACCAATTGCACCTGGGAATCCTGCACCAACACCCGAATAACCACCCGACAAATAGCTAGTATGCTGAATAATTTCAGTGGCAGTATTAAAGTTTTCAGGTGCACCTGGGACGGCCGTGCCTATATTGCTCAATCCTAAATTCGATTCAATCACTGCAATAGAGTCGGCAAACTCAAAACTAATTTCAGCAGGCGTTAGAAGATTGGTATCTTCAGGGTGCGTATAGGAATGGGAGCCAATTTCATTGTCTAAAGCAATATACTGTTGATATAACGGTGCTGAAACTGTCCAATCTGTATATTCTCCTGCGGCTTGATTATTACCGACATTAATATAATAAGAGCCTACAAAATTATAATTGGATTTCCATGTCTCCAAAAGCGACAGTAAAGGAACTTCAACCGTCGCAATTTCATCCGCGAACATGCTTTGATCCATATCATTACGCGAAATAAAGACACTATCTTGACGACTTAGCTTTAAACCAATCGTACTGTCGGTGTTATAAACTGCCCATTGAATAGCAGGATAGAGCATATTGCCATCGCCTAAGAGTTGTACTGTACTAAAATGTACACTACGAGCACCGCCTTTTTCGCTGGCGAGAATTGCATTTTCAACCGTACCTCCGAGAATGCTTTGGGTTGCAAGGGTTGTTACAGGTTCAGTAGGTGATGATGCTGCAAAGTAATCGATAAAGGCATTCGTATAGTTAAATATTTCTTCATTCTCATCATAATCAATCAGAACAGGATGTGGGGTTGCACTGGTATTGACTGTAATATTCACCGGTCCCGCACCATTAACACGGGCAATACCGAGTAGATTTTTCATGGTGGCATAGGCATCGCCTAATACACTAGAGCCTGTTTCTGTATTGGTTAGAAAATTTCCAGCACTAATAATACCAATTTTATAGCGATAAATAGCATGAGAAAGGTTTTCTTTGATTTGTGGCAAAATACTCTCGGGTACATTAGCAAAATAAGGGAATATTAAAGCATCGTATTTAATGATTTTTGTTAAATCGGTTAAATCCGTTTCATTTAATAAATCAAAAGGAACACCTGCCATTACACTTTGCATTTGTGCCGACATAAATAATTGATTATATGCTTTTTGACCGAAAAAATTATTGGCAGTGCTTTGAGAATAAACAATCGCAACCCTTGTATCAGCCGTATTTGCAATAGGAAGGCTTTGTTTATTCAAATGATATTGATTATTTTCAGTATAAACACTAGGAATAAAAATCGTATCATTAATATCAAAGAATAAATCAACACCGCTACCTGCAACATTAATTTGACTATTAGGTATGGCTATTTCTAATACTTTTTTACCATTACTATCTGTACCCCGTGCATGGGTTAATGGTCCTGTAATAAACGTTTGTGCCGCTGCTCCAGAATAAAGATAAGGCTTATTATCGCTATGAATATTAACATTAAACTCCATCCCACCTAGCGTACCAAAAATTAGATACCCTGTGCTCGTATCTTGATCTGTATTTAACCAAATGGTTGTTCCTGTACCAATATCACCCGTATCTGCAAGGAAAGCTAATAAAAATTGATCATTTTCAAAGCGTCCATAAACCTGATAGCCCTCACTAACCGCACCTGGGGGTAAATCAAGACGATCTAAATCACTCCAATCGTTTAAATTGCCATCAATGACAATAGGGGCAGCATATACATTGCTCATGATTGTAGATAATACAAACAAACAGCTAACTATTAATACAGATAAAAGATAGCTAAAATAATTCCTTTTTGTTCTCATAATTCTCACTCGTTGATATTTAATTATAAAATATATTTATAGTTTATTGTTTACGAGAAAAAATACTAACATTATTTAAGGGTAAGTAATATAGTGTAAAAAATACTATTTTATGTGGGTATTATAATCTTTTAGTTTGTTATTTGATCATTTGATTAAAAAACGTCTTAAAAATACCGTTTGCACTTAAAAACAAACCGCCTATATATAAATATTAAAAGTTAGTTTGCCACGAGATTATGAAAGCAAATAATTAATTTACAAATTGATGCCAAGTGTACTGTGGATCTTCATCCTCTGTGACCTTTGCCCAATAAAGTTCACCTGAGTTTCTCCAAGGATCAAGTAGGATGCCTGTATAAAAATCAGCACCTTTAGCAACTACCACTAATGAATTATGTTCATTTTTTAGTCTTCTGTTAGCTACGCCTCTGAGTAAGTCAAATGTTTTCAGCTTTTTCTTTGCCATATGAGCGGTCATATCCTCAGCCCATTGCCAACATAAACCACGATCACGGCGCTGAGCATTGACTAGTATATTTTGTAATTGTGGTGGATAAACTAGATTGTATTGATTCGCTAATACCATCGGATAGACAATGGCATCATAGGCAATATCATTCGCTTCTTTTTGGCTAGTGGCAGGCCCTAATGCTTTTAACGCCTTGGCTAGACCATTGATAGAGCGTTTTTGTTTATTGGTTAAAATCCGTGCAACAGGACGTTTTCCGTCTTCCATTTTCACATTCTCATAATTGACACTACAGCCATTTAATAGGGTGAGAGTCAGTGCAAAGAATGATAAATAGGCAAATCGTTTTAGTGCTAGTTTTAACATTTATTTTAACTCTTGATTGTTGGATTCCTAAAAAGAATACAAGTACGTAAAAGGAGAGGTTTTAGATTTGAAATCCTATGATGCTTAATTTTTCAAAACTATAGCATTAATTTCAGATGCGTTTAAATGCCCTCCTTCTATTGGATAAGACAATATAATAAAAATAACCGTAAGAATGGCATAGATTAATGTTTTCATATTTCCCCTAGTTGTCTGTCTAGTATTAGGAGACTACTGCCCAAGCAGACAAGCTTTATTATTTTATATTTTTGCTGAATACTTGTTTTGAAAATGTTCTTAAACAAGTGCTTAGATTAATATAGTTTGTTTTTCAAGCAATTTCTACTTAAAAGGACTACCACTTATCGTAGATATATTGTTCGGCAAAAATATTATCAACCTTGAGGAGATTTAAGCTAAACTCTTCGCCCATGATAACTTTTTTAGAACTTTCTCTGCGTCGCGGTGGACGTGAATTACTGTCCGATACCACTTTTAAACTCCATCCTGGTCAAAAAGTGGGTGTGACAGGCGCCAATGGTACGGGTAAATCTAGCCTATTTGCTTTGATCCGTGGTCAATTACAGCAGGATTCTGGTGATTTTAGCTTACCTAATGGGTGGGTGATTGCCCATGTTGCACAGGAAACACCTGCGAGTGATCTTTCTGCACTGGAATATGCCTTACTCGGTGATACTGAATACATTGCCTTACATCAGGAATTGAAAACAGCAGAAGGTGTACGTTTAGCGGAGATCCATGCTCAACTTGAGGCGATTGATGGCTATGCCACAGAAAGTCGGGCGGCGACGTTATTGCATGGGCTAGGTTTTCAGTCTGAACAAATTAATAATTCAGTGGCTAGTTTTTCAGGTGGTTGGCGAATGCGTTTGAATCTGGCGCAGGCATTAATGTGTCGTTCTGATTTATTATTGCTAGATGAGCCGACCAATCATTTGGATTTAGATGCGGTTATTTGGTTGCAAGAGTGGCTAATTCGTTACACAGGAACGTTGTTATTAATTTCACATGACCGTGAGTTCTTAGATGCGGTGATTCGGTATGTGGGGCATATTGAACACGGTAAACTGACGCTTTATACGGGTAATTACACCGCCTTTGAGCGTATCCGCGCAGAAAAATTAGCGCAACAACAAAGTGCTTATGAACGTCAACAACGTGAACGAGAACATATACAAAAATATGTGGATCGTTTTCGTGCTCAAGCGACCAAGGCAAAACAGGCACAAAGTCGTCTCAAAGCATTGCAACGCATGGAAGAGATTGCGCCAGCGCATATTCATTCACCCTTTCATTTTCGTTTTTTTGATCCTGTTAAATTACCAGATCGTTTAATTACCGTTGAGGAAGCTTCAGTAGGGTATGGAGCAGAAAATATTATCGAACAGGTTGATTTTCAATTAACACCAGGTAAACGCATTGGTTTAATTGGCCCTAATGGTGCGGGTAAATCTACTTTTATTAAGTTTCTTGCAGGGGAGTTGAAAGCCAATCAAGGTGAGATTGCATTAGCACAAGATATTCGTCTGGGTTATTTTGCCCAACATCAGTTAGAGCAATTGCATTTAGATCAAACACCGTTAGAGCATCTGCGTGATCTGGATAAAGAAACGCGCGAACAGGAATTACGTAATTATCTAGGGGGCTTTAATTTTTGTGGTGAACGTATTGATGAAGCAGTTAGACCCTTTTCTGGAGGGGAAAAAGCGCGTTTGGTATTGGCATTATTGATTTATCAACGTCCGAATGTGTTGTTATTGGATGAACCAACGAATCATCTCGACTTAGAAATGCGCCATGCATTGAGTATTGCTTTGCAAGATTTTCAAGGTGCAATGGTGATTGTCTCGCATGATCGGCATATGCTAAAAACAGTGACGGACGAATTACTGATTGTTGATGATAAAAAATTAATTTCTTTTGAGGGTGATTTAGATGATTACGCGCAATGGATTAAAGATAAAGATAAATCAGAGCAATTAAAAACACAAAGCATTGAAACAGAAAATAAATCTATTTCACGTAAAGAGCAACGTAAGCGGGATGCTGATTTGCGTAAAAAACTACAACCTTTAAAACGAGTGGTTGATCAATTAGAAAAAAAATTAGATCAATTGCATCAGAAGCAACAACAATTGGAAAATAGCTTGGCTGATCCAAGTATTTACCAGCCAGAAAATAAAAATAAATTGAAACAGGCATTGGTGACTAAAAGCGCTGTGGATAAGTCATTAGAAGTGATTGAAATGCAATGGCTAGAAGCGAGTGAGGAGTATGAATATCGATTGACTAGACTTGATTCACAAAGCTAATGTTATGGTAGTCTTATCGGTTTAGATTTAGTCTCATCTAAAAAAAAGTAAAGGCAGAAGATAAAGCATATAAAAAGCTACTTGTGCCCATTCCGCCAAAAACAAGCATGACCAAGAAGAGTATACTTTTTATCTTGTCGGTATGAAGAACGAGAATAATGGCGCAAATAACTAAACTAATCTGCAATAATAAAGTGGATATATCATGATAATCGCCTTGTTGATTTAATGCTTCAGCTTTTTTAGTCCATTCTTTTGCGCCAATAATTTTTCCTAATTCGCCATCAATTTTTTGAGCCCAATTTTCTTTCCCCACCTGTTTAGAGCCAAGTAATATTTCTTTTTTCTCTTTATCGTAACGAGAAATTTTTTTATCAAACAGAGCAATTTGTTGTTCAAATAGTTTGCTGTTTTCACTTGAAATGGTTCCTGAACGTAAAAGAATACTGAGAAGACTGCGCTGATTTTCGAGAATTGTTTTTTTTATGCTTTTTGAATTATACCACTGATAAGCATTAGCACTTTGATTTTGGGCTATAATTTCATCTTCGCCAAACTTATTGGCAAGCAAATTATTAACAGCAAGTATTGCAGCAAAAATAGAGAGAAAGACACTACATAAAATTTCGTATTTGTTTTTTTTGATATTCATTGAGCTATAAATAAAGCAAGATTAGGGCTAAATTATTAGGGGGAACGTGGTAAGCAGGGGATGATATTTATCCTTGTGGGTAGTTGCAAGGCATGTCTAAATTATTTTTCTATTTTATACATTAATTAACTGATGTTGTACTAAGCTTTGGTTTCAATATAATAAAATTTGAGGATTAAAATATTATGAGTTACTTAGATGCTGGCAGTGGGAAAATTGTCGCTAATGCGGCAGAGACAGAACGTGCTAACTTTATCAAACGCACTTATTTGCATTTAGGGGGTGCAATTTTAGCCTTTGCTATTTTAGAAACTTTATTGATTCAATCAGGAATAGCGGCTAATTTTGTTGCTATGTTATCAGGTAGCAAATGGTCTTGGTTGATTGTGTTGGCTGTTTTTATGGGGGTATCAATGCTTGCGGATCATTGGGCGCATAGCAGTATTTCACGTGAAAAGCAGTATTTAGGATTAGGGCTTTATACCGTTGCTGAAGCCGTTATTTTTATGCCATTGATTTATATGGCGCAAGCTCGTGCGGATGATGTTTTACTGCATGCCGCAGTGATTACGGTTGCCTTGGTTGCAGGTTTAACTTTTACCGCTTTCTCGACCAAGATTAATTTTTCCTTTATGGGACGCTTCTTAATGATTGGTGGCTTTATCGCCATGGGTATTATTGTTGCTGCAATGA
>JALVEA010000368.1 GCA_027008665.1 Thiotrichaceae bacterium
GTATTGTTTGATACCGTTATAGGTATAGTTTTTAATTTTATAGAGCTTGTAAAATTGTGGGTAATTTTTAATAAGTGCGCGGGCTAATTTGACAATATCTCGGGCGGTTGTGTAGTGCTGAGGGTCAGGCATACCTGATGCGTTAGCATAATGTGTGTCATTCATACCTAGCTTAGCCGCTGCCGCATTCATTTTATCTACAAAAGCACTTTCACTGCCTGCAACATGCTCTGCTAAAGCGACAGCAGCATCATTGCCTGATTGAATAATTAGACCGTGCAATAGACGTTCGAAAGGGACTTTTTTGCCACCTTCAACAAACATGCGTGAACCTTCCATTTTCCACGCTTTTTCGCTAATTAAAACACGATCTTCGAGTGTTGCATTTCCCTTTTTTAATTCGCCATACAGTATATAGGCCGTCATCAACTTAGTGATACTAGCAGGTTCAGTTCGTTTACCTGGATTTTTTGAAGCTAACTCTACACCACTGATATTATCGACTAATAAATAGCTTTGAGCATTTAAAACAGGGGGAATAGGCCGATTATCAGCCATCACAAAGGAGGCATTAAATAATAAAATACTCGTAATAAGTATTTTAGAGAAAATTTCCAGAGGGGTAGTATTAACTGTTTTTACTAAGTTAAACATCATCTTGTCATTATTTCCTTGTAACAAATCTAATATTATTATAGGACATATCCGTAAGGTCATTTAAAAAAACAACTGACTGTATTGTAATGCCTTCCTAGTATTCAGTCATCTTATATTTGGTCGGTGCTAGTACTCCTTCAAGCTATTTGTGTGTTTATTTTTTTTGGAGTAGCCTTAGTTAATCACCACTTTAAATTGTGACATACCATCACTGACTAGTTTGTCTTTAACTTTATCAATAACAGATTGTTTATGAAAAGGTCCAAGACGCACCATATGTAGCATACTGCCTGCTTTCGTCTTGCGAGACTCCATTGTTGCATAGGGTAAGCCAATCGAAGATAAACGCACAAAGGTATCTAATGCTTGCTCTTGATTAGGATAAGTTCCAACGACCACATAATAATTTTTATTATCAACCACTTCATTTGATGTTTTGCGAGTTGCAATAGTCGATGAGCTTGTTTTATTAGACTCATTTTCTGCATTAGGTAAACGTAATGTTGGGGGGATTACCAAGGGAGTATCTTTCTCGCTGGCATCATCTGATTTTAAGAAACCATTTATTTGACTACAGGATGTTAAAATAAATAATGAGCTGATAAGTGATAAGCTCATTAATAAGCTTTTTATTTTATGTGCAGGATTGCTTCTTGTAATTACCGGTTTCATTATTCTCCCCTTATATTTTATAGCGCTAGTCTATCTCTCAATAGATGAAGCAGGGATGAATAAGGCTAATTGCTATTTAGGGCGTTTTTATAAAGTCAATAATTTACATAGACCCATATCCTTTTTTACGTTTTTGCAGTCCCATCAGAAGCCCAAAGGCTGCCATTAGTGTTACCATTGAAGTCCCTCCATAACTGACTAATGGTAATGGCACACCTACCACGGGTAAAATTCCGCTGACCATGCCTGTATTAACAAATAGATAAACAAAGAAGGTAAGGGCTAAACTACCGCCAAGCAAACGTGAAAAAGTATCTTGTCCTTTGGTAGCTAATATTAAAGCACGCCAGATTATAAAGAGGTAAATCATAAGTAAAACAAGATTACCAAATAAGCCAAATTCTTCACCAAAGACTGCAAAAATAAAATCCGTATGTCGTTCAGGCAAAAAATCAAGTCTGGATTGATCCCCATTCAACCAGCCTTTTCCATAGACTCCACCTGAACCTATGGCAATGGTAGACTGATAGATGTGATACCCTGATCCTAGTCGATCTAAACTTGGGTCAAGTAAGGTATCAACACGTTGTCGTTGATAGGGATGCATTCCAAATTGATACACTAAAGGGGCGGCAATCAGTACACTAATGAACATACCAATCAACCATTTCCAGGGGATGCCTGCAAAATAAATAACAAAAAAACCGGCACTACCTATAAGTA
>JALVEA010000369.1 GCA_027008665.1 Thiotrichaceae bacterium
GGGTGAACAATTTCAAAACTATGAAATCCTTGACGTATTTCACCAAAACAACGTATTAATGTACCCGTTGATAAGTTTTTTTGTTGTGCATTGCTAAAATGAAAAAAACGTAAAATAATACTCGTTCCACTTTCATCTGAGACATGACAGACCATCATTCGACGACGTTTAAACACAATAGAACAATAATCTACCCTAGCCTCTATTAAGACCTCCTGTCCATGTTGAACACTAGAAAGAGGGCAGACACGGGTTCTATCTTGATAACGTAGAGGCAGGTGAAACAGTAGGTCTTGAAGACATTGAAGACCTAATTTATTTAGATGCCCCAACATTTTTGGACCAACACCTTTTATGGTATTGAGATTTTGTAACAGTGGATGATTAGATGACATAGATATTTAAGGAGATATTAGGATAGACCAATAAAAATAAACACCACGCTTACAAGAAAATAATAGCTGACAAAGCGAAATGAAAAGAATCGCTCCCAACCCTCAGGTAATAAATCTTTTATCGATGGAAAAAAATAGATTAATAAAAAAATAACCATCGCTGTTATTGCAAACAGTAATGAAAAAACACCCAAAGAGATAAATAATTGCGGTAGCATTTTGTTTAATTAACCTCAAATTTCTGATGCATTTCTGTTTCCAGTAGTGGGGTGTTATTATGAGTTGTCCTATAATAGCAGACTCGTTCTAAAATATAAGTATTTGAACAATAACGCTAAGGAACTTGTTTCATGCGTGTTCTCCCCCCCTCTTACTGGCATAAAATATGGCGAATAAACTTCTTCCCGATATCTCTAAACAATACAAACCTATTATTGAACGCTGGATATTGCGTACTTTGCTTGATTTGCGAGGTTACTCAATGATGAATATGCGTTACGGTGTGGATGAATATGATAATGTTTTGAGCTTTATTGGGCTTGGTTATCTTGTTGAGAAATACGAAGATGAGAAACTAAAAAAGAAAAAATTAAGGAAGTTGCTCAAACCATTGAGTAAAAAAAATGCTCTTTTAGGCGATATTAAAAAAGGGGCATTATTCGATAATATTGAAAAGTTAGGTAAATTGATTGGCATGAGTTCAATCGAAAAAGAGCTATTATCATTCTGCTTATTGCTTAATACCGTTCGAGAAATTGAAAATGTTACTGAAATTTTAGGGACTTTATCTTCTGCAAATATTATCAATGCACTGTCTGTTATTTTAGAGCTTAATCCCACTGAGGTGCGTAGAGCATTAGCTTCGGATTCTTTGTTGCATCGGACAGGATTAGTGCGTCTTTCTCGTGATACAGGGGAATTATTTTATCAATTAGTTAGCATGGGGGATATTTACGAAGCGTTACTCGATGAGAGTGAGCCTGATATGATGGTTTCATTAAGACAATTTTTTGCACCTGCAAAAGCGGCAACACTAGACACTAAAGATTTTCAGCATTTAGAGAAAGACTATCAACTCTTGCACCGCTATTTACAAGTCAGCAGTCGTAAAAATAAAAAAGGAGTCAATATACTGATCTATGGTGTTCCCGGAACAGGTAAAACAGAGTTAGTCAGAGCATTAGCGACCTCATTAAAAATGACCCTCTATGAAGTTGCCGTTGATACACGCACAGAAAATTATGATGAGGATGAACAACGTAACCGTATGGATTCCTACCGCCTTTGTCTGCAGGTATTAAGACGAAAAAAAGACACACTGATTCTCTTTGATGAAATTGAAGATGCCTTTATTCGTGATGGCAGTATGGAACGCTTTGGCATTCGTACCAGCACCAACGCTAAAAAAGGCGCTTTAAATCATATTCTTGAAAGCAATCAGTTACCCACGCTATGGGTTTCCAATGTCATTAGTCATATTGATGAAGCGATTATTCGTCGTTTTGATTATATTCTTGAGCTAAAAATTCCACCTAAAAGCACCCGTTTTCGAATTATCAAAAAACATATTGGAGATTTGAATATCAGTGAAGCATGGATTGATCGAATTTCAAATAATGAAAGCCTTGCGCCCGCCCTCATT
>JALVEA010000370.1 GCA_027008665.1 Thiotrichaceae bacterium
ATACTGCGAAGAAGTAACGATTGATTTTGATGAAAACGAACACGTTATTCGCTCCGAAGTCACCTACTCCTCAGAACCGAAATACATTGTAAAAACACGTTACAGCGCAAAAACTTCCATTATGGAGAGAAAGAGAGGCGGAAAATTAAAAATCTCTCGATGGGGTTATTAATACCTTCGCCAATTTTGATTTGTATAAAAAGGAGTGAAAGATTTATCTTTCCCCCTCCTAATACCGATAGGCATTAGTAATTTAAGAAAAAAGGCTGTCAGCAAATATTTTCACTAACAGCCTTTAATTACAGTGTTTTAATAAAGATTCTCTGGATCAAGCCGCATATTGCTCATTAACAAAATCCCAATTCACTAAATTCCAAAAATCAGCAACATAGGCAGGACGAGCGTTACGCTTATCAACATAATAAGCATGTTCCCATACATCAATCGTTAGCACAGGTTTTTTACCTTCTGACAAAGGACAGCCCGCATTACTAGTGTTATGTATTTCAACACTGCCATCATCATTTTTAATTAACCATGTCCAACCTGAACCAAAGTTACCAATGGCTGATGCAGAAAATTGCTCTTTAAATGCATCAAATGAACCAAACGCATCGTTAATTACCTCAGCAATTGCACCTGTTGGCTCACCGCCCGCATTAGCTGCAAAACAGTTAAAATAGAAAGTATGATTCCATACCTGAGCAGCATTATTATAAACACCACCTGCTGGCGCAGAAGTAATAATCTCTTCTAATGATTTATTTTCATCATCTGTACCAGCAATTAAGTTATTAAGATTAGTCACATAAGCTTGGTGATGCTTATCATGATGATAATCTAATGTCTCTGCTGAAATATAAGGCTCTAGTGCATTTTTTTCATAAGGTAATGGAGGTAATTCATGACTCATAGTATTTTTTCCCTAAATAATTAATGTTAATAGTTATTTTCTATTTGATACCCGAATCTTTAATTTCAGGCTATAAATGAGTAATTCTCAATCTAGGAGCTTATCTCAAGAATAGCGAACCGACTGCAAAAAAGCTCATATTCTCGAACAAACTCTCAGGCTAATCAGGCTGTAGTGCAACGTAACCCAGAAAAATCCTAAGGATAATTGTAATTACTACTGTTATTTGCTGAATTACGCTATCGCTAACTCAGTCTATAAAAGCAAATTGAAAATTGTTGCTGATTAAATCAGACCACTTATGAAGTGTTTAGCACCACCTCAAAAGCAGCGTAAGAGTATGATGATAAAAACAAGAAATGCAATAAAACATATAATATTTCGGGAATGTCAAAATTTAGCCAAACTCCTCCAGCAAAGTTTATCTTCGGTTACATATAAAAATCTTCTTAAACCACAGATGGACACAGATAAACACAGATGAATTTATCTACCTAAAAAAAGTTATGGATACCGAAAAATAGATATGGAATTACATAACAAGAAGAACCGATAGACGATGATATTATTGAGATAAATTAATGAGTGTCCATTAAGGAGAGGAGTGAAAGCTTTAGCTTTTCAGTGCAATACATCGCTGTAATATCACAAACATCAGCCTCGCCTATCGGCATCGGGGGATGAGAAAAGATAAATCTTTCACTCCTTTTAGAAGGTGTAAACTAGGGAAAAAAGAGAAGCTTTTTCCGTGTTGTTCCGTGTATTCCGTGGTTTAAAATAAAACAGGACATCCAATAAAAATAACTGAGATAAATTAATGGGTGTCTATAAAACAATGCCAAACAAGAGCATAAAACGGCTCAAGAGTTAGCTGAAATATTAAAACTTCCTAACACTATGCATTGTTTGGAGTAAATTATAGATATTCACTTATTTTGATGACTGAAAAGCTGAAGCTTTCACTCCTCAGCTAAAGACAGAGGGGTTTTCTTGCCACCAATTTTATAAAAAGTTGTGTGTAAAAAATGGTTACACCCCCCCCATAATTATACGCTAAACCTGTACGAAAACTATTTCGCTGATAAGCGATATTTACTTGGCTGGTATTAGCA
>JALVEA010000371.1 GCA_027008665.1 Thiotrichaceae bacterium
CTAAGGGATTATTGATACAAAATCATAAATAAAGATTATCTTGTAATACAAAAAATGGATTGAATAAAGAGGGTGAAAACTTGCATCAAGGGATTAAAGAGAATACCGTATGACGGTTAAACGATAGTTATGTTTGATAGCTATACTCCTCGTAAACTGTTGTTTACCATACTTTAATTAAGTTAGGAACTACCCTTATGTCAAAACTTGTACGACCTCATGGTGGAGGCGATCTAAAGCCTTTATTGCTCGAAGGTGATGCGCTTAGCGCTGAACTAGCCCGTGCTGCTGATCTACCACAGATTAAAATGTCATCCCGCGAAACGGGCGATCTTATTATGATGGGCATCGGTGGTTTTACACCGCTAGATGGCTTTATGAATAAGGCGGATTGGCAAGGTGTTTGTGATGAGATGAAAATGGAAAATGGTCTTTTCTGGCCGATTCCGATTACATTATCAACAGATGCTGAGACAGCGGATACTTTATCAGAAGGTACAAACGTTGCGCTAGTGAGTGAAGAAACGGGCGAAATCATGGGGACGATGGTGGTTGAGTCTACCTATACTATTGACCGAGAACATGAGTGTGAGATGGTTTATAAAACCACGGCCGATGATCATCCAGGTGTTCAAATGGTAATGGCACAAGAGGCTGTTAATGTTGCTGGTACGGTTAAAGTGCTTTCTATTGGTGATTTCAAAGAGGTTTACGGTGATCAGTTTATGACACCTGCTGAAACACGCGCTTACTTTGAAGAGAAAGGTTGGTCAACGATTGCTTGTTTTCAAACCCGTAACCCAATGCATCGTTCCCATGAATACCTTGCTAAAATTGCATTAGAAATTGGTGATGGGGTATTAATTCATTCACTTCTTGGCAAACTTAAACCAGGCGATATTCCTGCGGAAGTCCGTTCAAACGCGATTGGTACTTTAATCGATAATTATTTCGTAAAAGATACCGTGGTTCAAGCAGGTTATCCACTTGATATGCGTTATGCAGGCCCTCGTGAAGCATTGATTCATGCGCTATTCCGTCAAAACTACGGTTGTTCACATCAAATCGTTGGGCGCGACCATGCGGGTGTAAGCGACTATTATGGTCCTTTTGATGCGCATGATATTTTTGATGAGATTCCTAAAGATGCACTTGAAACCAAGCCTTTAAAAATCGACTGGACATTCTGGTGCGATAAATGTGATGGCATGGCATCAATGAAGACCTGTGCTCATGATGCTAAAGATAGAATGTTACTTTCTGGAACAAAACTACGTCATGCCTTATCAGAAGGTGAAGAGGTATCAGAAAAGTTCTCACGTCCTGAAGTGTTAAAAATTCTTCGTGCTTACTACGCAGATATTAAGGAAGAAGATAAAGTTGAGATCAAACTTAGTGGTCATTCTGCTAAGTAATCTTCATTTGAAGTAAAGTGATTTATAGCGTGAGTTAGATTATTTCGTGCATGTTCCTAATGTACGCTTGTGCTCTTAAGCTATTGCTTGCTTGAGTGATTGAAAAAAGCCTGCTGTTTATAACCTGAATCCGCATTAGCTTCACGGATTCAGGTTTAACTATTGCAGGCTTTTTTGTGTCTCTTTATTTGATGACAGGTGTTGTGACGGGCATCATTGGCATTGCAATAGGAGTTTTAGGTATAGTTTGGTATCCATAAGGGGCTGGTTTGTAAGCTGGGTATGAATTGCTATTATTCCAAGGCATATGCCAGCTATTTGGGGTGAAGCCATTATTGTTTTTCCAAGGCATCCAGCTGTTATTATTGCCACTATTATTCCAAGGCATCCAATTGTTATTGCTTCCGCTATTATTCCACGGTATCCAATTGCTATTGCTTCCGCTATTATTCCACGGCATCCAATTGCTATTACTGCCGTTATTATTCCAAGGCATCCAATTACTATTGCTCCAAGGCATGTTATTAGTATATGAATTATTTTTCTTAGTGGCGGTGCTATTGCCTGTGCTGTATGCAGAATTTTGATTTTTACCCTGTCCTG
>JALVEA010000372.1 GCA_027008665.1 Thiotrichaceae bacterium
CGTGAAAAAAAAATGGGTTCGTCAAAGAAGCTTGTCTACTTATCTTAGCGGTAATCAATCCATTGAGCAGAGCATTGAGGCGCTAAAAGCAGGGAAATTAAAACTACTTCGTCCTCGTTATAATGATCTTCAATTGGGTGAAGTTGAGTTAAGAAAGTAGTTTTGTAAACATGGTGTGTTTCGGTGAAAAGCTGACATACTGTAGGACACCCTGTCAAAGGGATCAACCTGTTAAATTGTCTCTATTATGCGAATGAGGTGAGTCTTCTCGTTGCTTTTGAATTGGTCAAAAAGCCCCTTAGAGTTTGTGATGAAGTACAGGGATACTCTATCTGATCAGCAATGATATAAACGCCACAAAAGAGCCCCTTGAAACAATCTACCAAAAACGGTGGAAAGTAGAAGTCTTCCATAAAAGTATTAAATCGAATACAAGCATGGTTAAATCACCTGCTAGAACGGTTAGAACGCAAAGTAATCACATTTTTATGTCACTGTATGCAACAGCCAGATTAGAATCTTTGAGCTTGAAAAAAGGGCTTAATAAATTCGCGCTGAAAGCGAAACTTTACATCAAAGCAACACAAATGGCTTTTGAGCAATTGCAGATTTTAAAATCTGAAACTGCGTAACATCAGTGCTTAAATAGATTGGTCAAAATGTTTTATAATGAAATTCTATGAAAAATAAAGAATCATCTTACTGGTGGGATAAAAAAAGCCTTGCAGATATGTCTCGCGATGAGTGGGAGAGTTTATGTGATCATTGTGGAAAATGTTGTTTAATTAAGCTTGAGGATGAGGAGGATGGACGGGTTTATTATACTGACATTATCTGCGATCTTTTTAAGGATGAAGATTGTCATTGCGGTGATTATTGGAATCGTGAAACAGTGGTTCCAACTTGTATCCGTTTGACTCAAGATAATCTTGAATCCATTGATTGGATGCCCCCTAGTTGTGCTTATCGTCGTATTCAAGATGAACAAGGTTTGCCTGAATGGCATCATCTTATCAGTGGTGATAAAAATACGATTCATACAGTGGGTCAGTCGGTAAAAGGTAGAACTATTTTTGAAAAAGTAATAAAAAATGAAGAGGATTTTGAGGAGCATATTGTCGAATGGCCGCTAATAGAAGAAAACGAAAAGCAAAAATAAAAGCTGAGCTAACGGAGTTACGTTTGGATAAATGGCTATGGGCGGCGCGATTTTTTAAAACACGCGCGATTGCAGTCGAGGCAATTAAGGGTGGCAAAGTTCATCTTAATAATACGCGCGTAAAACCTTCCCGATTAGTGCATATTGGTGATCAAATTGATGTGACTCGGGGGGTAGATCGTTATCATTGCGTGATAGAAGGTCTTAATGATAAACGTCGTCCTGCGAAAGAAGCGCAGTTGCTCTACGTGGAATCCGAAGAGAGTCGTCAAAAACGTGAAGAGGAGCAAGTAATGCGTAAAATGCAAAATGCGAGTATTGTTCGACCTGATAGAAAACCGAATAAAAAACAACGACGACGAATTATTCAATTTAAAGGGCATTAGGAAAAAAAAACTATTTCTAAACAGGCACGGGTGAAAAAGCCATTCCCATGCCTTTTATCCATTGGCGTGAGGTTTGTTCTGCAAATAGTTTCAATTTATCTATGCAACCTGCAACTGTAGGGAAATGTTTTTCAAAGTGGTGGATGTGTTGTACCCAGCCGTTTTTATCAATGCCTAGTCGGGTAAGTATTGGTGGAATATCATCAGGGATAGCACCACGTTTATTGTCCAGTATGGCTCTGCCTGACCAGTCGATCAGGGCGATGTAGTCATTGCGTTCCATTGGAAGTGCTTTTTCTTTGAAATTAAGGCTGTTTTCTGTATCGGTGTTTGTCTCTGTTTCTTTTTTTGCCTCATCTTGAAAGGGTAACAAAGTGTGGCTTTCGTTGTTAATTGCTTTATGGATGCGTTCCTGAATCGAAGTAAAATCTGACTGTTCGGGTGTTTCTGCCATATTTGCTCGGATGGGATT
>JALVEA010000373.1 GCA_027008665.1 Thiotrichaceae bacterium
ACTGTTTTACCAATATCTTGAGTTGTTCCTGTATTGAAGGTACAACATTCTCGGATTACATTGCGATCACCGATAATGAGCTGGGTGGTTTCGCCTTTGTATTTTTTATCCTGTGGGATTTCTCCAATAGAAGAAAATTGGTAGATTTTATTATCTTTGCCTATATGTGTATGACCTTGGATAACAACATGTGGACCTATCCATGTACCTTTATCGATTGTGACCTGTGCGCCAATAATTGAATAAGCCCCAACACTCACTCCATCGGCTAACTTTGCACTTGGTTCGATGATGGCAGTAGGATGTATCAAGCTGTCGTCCCTACAGCTGCACATTTTATCTCTGCTTTGGCAGCGAGTTTTCCATCCACATGCGCTTCTGTTTTAAACACCCACAGTTTACCTTTATGACGTAATATTTCTGCTGTTAAGATAAGTTGATCACCGGGTACAACTTGTTTTACAAATTTCACTTTATCGACTCCAACTAAGATATATAAAGTATCGTGTTGTGGCTCTTCGCCCATAGTGCGAAAGCCTAATAGCCCTGTTGCTTGTGCCATTGCTTCAATAATAAGAACACCTGGCATAATGGGTTCATCAGGAAAATGTCCATTAAAAAAGGGTTCATTAATAGTAACATTTTTTATTGCGGTTAATGATTTTCCAGATTCAAACTGGGTCACACGATCAACCAATAACATTGGATAGCGATGTGCCAGAAAGCGGCGTATTTCTTTGGTGTTCATTAAACTCATTATTTCCCCTAACGGATAGTTTTTAAAGCAGGCGATTGTACTACAAAAGAGTAAAAGTAAGGACTTAGGATTGAATAAGCTACAAAACTTAATGTATACCTAAAGGGTGTGGTCATTTTTTTGTGGTTAGAGGACAAAGAGGGTTGTTAAAATTTTTGTAATGCTTGCTTTGAAAAACCTGTAATTTTAGAGATTAATTTAAAATCAATTCCTTCTTTTAGCATTGCTTTAGCTATTTTTATTTTCTCTTCCATTTTAGCTTCTTTTTTTTGATCACGTAGATATTCCTCCTCAGAATATTCATCTTTCATACGCGCATATTCTTGTGGGGTGGTTTTATTTTTTTTAATGGTTGAAAAAACACGTTGAATCATTTTGTTTTTATAATCTGTTTCTTCAACTTGATGATCTAAACTGTCATTAATTGCGCTTAGCCACTCTTTATGAGGGGAGGGGGTTTTATCATTGACATATTTAGGACACAGATGAACAATTTTATGCCTGGTTTCTGGAATGAATGTGCCATCTAGTTTTCTAGGTCTAAAATCGGTAATGCTTATATCCGTTTTATATTTATCGCCTGAGGTTAATACAACGATGGTATAGACATCCATTTTGGGTCTGTAATTAGTAGCACTTGAAATTTGTTCTAATAGGGCGATACAGTGATAATGCAGAAAACGGTCATAATGATCGGAATAACGCTTGTGTTGGATATCAACGATAATCCGATTCTTTTTATCCTCAGCAAATAAATCAAAGCGACTATCCACGTTACCCACCGTTGGTGAAAAGGATTTTTCGGTCTCTACTTTGTCAATTTCAATTTCAATACCGAGAATATCTTTAACAAAAGCAGTAAAAATGGGCGGTTGAGAAAACGCTTTTTTAAAAATAACCCCATAGCGTAGGGAAGCAACTTCAATCATAGTTTAATCCGTTTTTCAAGTTGACGTATTTTTTGTGCCATTTTATCCAATTGGGCGAAACGAATAATATTCCTGCGCCATTTTATATTTTTATTGACAGGCATTCCAGAAGAGTAGACTCCCGCTGATGTAATTGAGCTAATCACCATTGACATACCCGTAATAATCACATCATTAGCAATACTTAAATGCCCCGCGATTGCGCTTGCGCCTCCAATTTGGCAACGTTTACCAATGGTTGTACTTCCTGCAATGGCAACACAGGCGGCAATGGCAGTATGTTCACCAATACGAACGTTATGACCAATTTGGATTAGATTATCAAGTTTTACACCATCAGCAATCTGCGTACTACCGAGAGCGGCACGGTCAATGGTTGTATTGGCTCCAATTTCTACCTGATTACCAATAATAACATTACCTATTTGCTTTATTTTATACCACTCATTTTGATCGGGTGCATAGCCAAAGCCATCAGAGCCAATTACTGCACCCGAGTGAATACGAGTATTTTGACCAATTTGGGTGTTTTCATATAAAGTCACATTTGCATGTAGATATGTATTCTCACCAATAGAACAGTTGTCATTGATAATCGAACCTGCTTCTATAACCACTGCTTTGGCGATAGTAACATTTTTACCAATAACGACATTCGCGCCAATACAGGCATTATTAGACACGGAGGCACTCGAATCAATAACAGAGGAGGGGTGAATAGAAGCAACAACCGCTTGTTGCGGATAAAAAGCATCAACCACTTGGGCATAGGCAAGGTAGGGGGATGAATTGATAAGTACATTGCCTTTATAATTTGCCGCCAAATCAGGTGTTAATATTACCGCAGAGGCATTACAAGCATTAAGTTGGGATCGGTATTTTCGTCCTATTGCAAAGCTAATTTCACCTTTTTCAGCTGTTTCTAATGACGATATTCCTGTAATGATTAAATCGGCATTACCACGTAGCTCTGAGGTTGTGATCTCAGCTAACTTACTGAGAGATAAAGTGGCTATCATTATTTTTTTCTAGTCGATTACTGTTTCTATTACTTTGTTTTTGCCTTATTTTTTCACGTAAATATTCCAAAACATTATTAGTAATATCCACTCGCTTATTAGCGGAGATATATTCTTGAATAATAATATCAATTCCAAGTTTTTCTCTGACAATATGGATTGCTTCGTAAACTTCATTTTGTACTTTGTCCAAGGCTAAACCTCGTGCAAAACGCCAGTCTTCACGCAGATCTTCTTGTTTTCGGCGATATTCTCGTTTACGTTTAAGCAGATCTCTTTCACGTAGATTTTTTTCTCTTGGGGATATATCATCTTCATTTTTTCTCCTCTCGAGTTCTTTTATTTCTACTTGCTGTTTTTCTAACTTTTCCTGTATCGGATGAAATTTAGCATTGAGTTTACGACTAAACTCTTCTGCTTGTGGTGCTTCTTTCATTAACTTACTAATGTTAACGACACCGATTGAAATACTATCGGCGAACAGCGCGGTTGGAAGGAAAAAAAGCACCACAAACATCACTGATGATAGTGCTATATTTTTTAAGCTATTCATGAGAATGATTGAATTCATATTCCTTTATGATGTGTGTAATTTTAGTGGCTAGGAGTCTATCCTAGAATGTTGCCCCCAATGAGAATTGTACTTGACTGGTTTCATCGCCATCTTTTGCATTCAGTGGTTCAGAATAACTAACGGTTAATGGAGCACCTAGAGGGGTCATCCATGTAACACTTAGACCTGCTGAGTAACGCATTTCATCTGCCTCAAAGGCATCATCAAAAACATTGCCACCATCAACAAAAGCACTGGCTCTTAAACCTTTTACATCGGATAAAAACGGCATTGGAAATTGGACTTCTGCGGTAACGGTTGTTTTTAAATTACCGCCTCTTGAAGTTCCATTGGAGTCCTTTGGGCCAAGGCTATTATGATCAAAGCCTCTGACAGATCCAATACCACCGGCATAAAAATTCTCATAAAAAGGAAGCTCTTTTGAATCCCCCATCCCTTTTCCGTAAGAAACGCGACCTTTCAATGCAAAAGTTATATCATCCGTGATGGGTTGGTAAACTGTGCCACGGTATTTTAATTTGTAAAATTGTAAATCACTGCCAGGGAAACCAATTTCTACCGCTAACGATTGACGTTGTCCTTTAGTAGGAAAGAGGCTTCTATTACGAGTGTCATGAATATAACTAAGCGTACCTAGTAATTGATTGTAGCTATCACCATGATCGAGAACAAATTGTTTGATATGTTCTGGAGAATTAGCATCTGAAATTTTAATTTTACGGTGTTCACCGCCGACACTAAAGCGTAATGAATCATCTTCACCTAAGGGGATGGTATAATTGACATCCGCACCATAAGAGTCACTTTGATAATCAGAAATATCCGCTTCATCAGCATTGGTTTTATTGTAAAAAATATTAAAACCACGCCCAATCCCATCCACTGTATGATATGGATTATTATAGCTAATACGCAGGTTCTTAGTTGAGGCGCTATTTTCAGCAGCAATAGAAAGACTCTTTCCTGATCCCATAAAATTATTTTGCGACAAGCCAATATTGAATAAGAGACCTTCGTTTTGAGAGTAACCGACACCTGCGGTAAATTGATTGGATGAACGTTCTTTCACAGTGATATCAAGATCAATCTGATCACGTGTTCCTGCCACGGGTGAGGTAGTGATCTTAACACTTTCGATAAAGGGTAAACGTTGAATACGAATTTTTGAACGTTCAACCTTTTCTTTGGAAAACCATGAGCTTTCTAATTGACGCATTTCACGGCGGAATACTTCATCTTTACTGCGATAATTACCACGAATATTAATGCGTCGAACATAAGTGCGTTGCCCTTTATTCAATTGAAAAGAAAGATTGACAACTTTTTTTACCTCATCAATCTGAGGAATAATACGCAGTGTTGAAAAAGCAAATCCTTGTTTTCCTATTTGGGATTTCAGACTTTTACGGGTTTTTTCCAGAGCTTGTTGAGAAAAGATCTGTCCTTGTTTCAGATGCACTAAATGGCGTAATTTTTGTTGAGAGGTGCTGGAATTAGAGATAACACTAATTTTTCCAACTCGATATTGATCTCCTTCATGAAGATTTATATTAACAAAAACAGAACGTTTATCTTTTGAAAGAGAAACTTGTGTTGAGCTAATTTCAAAGTGTAAATAACCACGATCTTTATAAAAAGCGGTTAATTTATCAAGATCTCCGACTAGCTTTTGTTTTGAATATTTATCACGACTACTAAAAAAGGAAAGCGAACTGGGTATGCCCGTTTCTAATAATGCTTTGAGTGTTGATTCAGGGAAGGCTTTATTACCGCTGATACTCACTTTTTTTATACGTGCAACCTTGCCCTCTTTTATTTTGATATTGACGGCTAAGCGATTACGTGACAACTTTGTTAAGTTTGTTTTAACATCAGCGGCATAATTTCCTCGTGCCAAGTATTGTTGTTTAATCTCTTTTTGGATGCGAGCTAAGGCGGCTTTATTTAAAGGACGACCTTTAGCGACACCTGAGTGCTTCAAAGCAGCTAGTATCGCTTTTGATTCAATAATATGATTGCCCGATAGATTAATTTCACCGACGGCGGCACGTTCTTTGACATGCACAATCAAAATATTGCCCCGCTTGCTTAACTTTATATCTTCAAAAAGACCGGTTCGATACAAAGCACTGACCATTTTTGCTGACATGCGATCATCGTAGCGATCACCAGCAGTAATGGGAATATTACTTAAAACAGTACCTGCGGCAACGCGTTCTAGCCCTTTGATTTCAATATCTTGCAATACAAAACTAGCCGCCCATGCACCTTGAACTGTAGCGAGTAGACAGCTTGCAATAGAGAGTTGAAGTGTTTTTTTTATCATAATCATTATCCAACTAATCGTGTGATATCGTTATATATCGCTATCACCATTAACATACCCACCAATGCCATACCAACTTGCGCCCCTGCTGTCTCAAATTTTTCGGAAACAGGACTGCCTTTGATAATTTCAATCAGATAATAGAAGAGGTGTCCGCCATCTAACATTGGAATAGGTAATAAGTTAAGAACGCCTAAACTTAAACTAATCATTGCCAAAAAACCGAGATAGACCGTAAAGCCAATACTCGCACTCACCCCTGCATAATTAGCAATAGTGACAGGACCACTGATATTTTTTATAGAAGCTTCACCAACAATTAATTTCCCCATTACTTTGAGTGTCATAATTGACATTTTCCAAGTATCAGCAACACCTAATAATAAAGCTTCGCCTATTGAAGCATGACGTACAAAAAGTAAATCTTCTCTATCTTTGTTACTGAAAACTTTGGCGAGATGTACACCTATTAGACCAATGCTTTTACCTTCAATTTCTTTAGCTTTTGGGGTAACGGTGATTGTTTTTGTTTCATCTTGACGTTTTATCTCTAATTCAACGGCTTGACCTGCATGTTGATGAATATATTTTGTTACCGTTGCAACTGATTTAGCCACAATACCATCATAACTGATGATGATATCACCTTGTTCTAATCCTGCTTCTTCGGCTGCACTTTTAGGGAATACTTGCAATATTTGTGACTTATGAGGAGGTTGCCAAAAGCTCATTCCTGTTTTAACAAAATAATCACGTTCATTGGCTAATAATTTGATTGAAGAAAGATCAAGTTCACGAGTAACTTCTTGTTCATCTACGGTTTGTACGGTTATTTTAAGTTGTGGTTGTTGTAAATATTCGTTTAATAAAGACAGACGCACCTCGCTCATAGAGGAGACCTGAGCACCATTGATGGCAATGATTTTATCCTTTTCCTGAAAACCTGCTTGAGCTGCGGGTGTTCCTGCAATCACAGTGCCAATATAAGGGCGTACCGAATCCATGCCGATCATATAGGTGGCAGCAAAGGCAAAAATGGCAAAGATAAAATTAAAGGCAGGGCCTGCTAATACTACTAAAAAACGTTTCCACACTGGTTGACGATTAAAAGCCCGATGCACTTCATTCGTTGCAACGTCGCCTTCGCGCTCATCTAGCATTTTGACATAGCCACCAAAAGGAATAGCAGCTAGAACATATTCTGTTTTATCGCCTTTTTTTGAGGTGTAAGTCCATAAAGGCTTACCAAAACCAATGGCAAAGCGTAATACTTTAATACCTAATTTACGTGCAACCCAAAAATGTCCAAATTCATGCACAGCGACTAAAATGCCAATGGTGACGATAAATGCAGCGATAGAGATTAAAATATTCATAAGTTTCTTGTACTAGATTAATAGCCCCGATTGTTTTTAGAAATTGACTGAACGCTCAGCCCTTAGGAAAGAAATAATACCCTATTGAAATTTTCTTCCTTAATATTTACCCGCATCAGCATGTCATTTGTTTTCATGCCGCCATAAGTTTGCCTGTCGGCGGCTTTCACTATCCTGAATAAGTATTTCATTCAGCGTCTCAGGCGTACCGCTGGTCGTTTGTTCTAAAGCATACTCGATTAGCGCAGGAATATCAGTAAAGCGTAATTGTCTGTTTAAAAATGCTTCAACTGCAATTTCATTAGCGGCATTCAAAGCAATGGTTGCATAACCGCCTGCTTGATGTGCTTCATAGGCCAAGCGTAAACAGGGGAAGCGCTTGTAATCGGGTTGTTCAAAGTTAAGCTGTGCTATGTCAAATAAATCCAGCGGTGCAACACCTGATTCTATTCGCATTGGCCAGCCTAATCCATAGGCAATGGGGGTTCGCATATCGGGATTGCCCAATTGCGCTAAGACAGAGCCATCATTATAGGCAACCATTGAGTGAATAGTGCTTTGTGGATGGATAACAACCTGAATTTGTTCAGTGCTTAATTGAAATAACCAACAGGCTTCAATCACTTCAAGCCCTTTATTCATCATGGTAGCAGAGTCAACAGAGATTTTTTGTCCCATGACCCAATTGGGGTGGGCGACTGCTTGCTCAGGGGTTATATGATGCAGTGTATCAATAGCACGGGTTCTAAAAGGGCCACCAGAGGCGGTAAGAAGAATTTGCGTGACACCTTGTAATCCTGAAGCAGGGAGGCACTGAAAAATTGCATTATGCTCACTATCAATAGGAAGTAGGGTAGCATTATTTTCAGACACAGCATCCATAAAAAGTTTGCCAGACATCACCAGTGATTCTTTATTAGCGAGTAATACACGCTTACCTGCCTTGGCAGCGGCAAGGTTCGGTAATAAACCTGCTGCACCCACAATAGCCGCCATTACATAATCAACTTGTTCTAGTTGTACTACGGTTTCAAGTGCCTGACTACCTGATAGCACTTCAATATCAACTGACTGATTTTTTAAAG
>JALVEA010000374.1 GCA_027008665.1 Thiotrichaceae bacterium
ATCAACGTCCTTTTGGTGGTATGACCACACATAATGGGGAAGGTGTTGCACAACGTACCTGTGCCGCCGCTGATCGCACAGGTCATGCTATTTTACACACTTTATATCAACAAGCGTTAAAACATAAAGCCGAATTTTTTATTGAATACTTTGCGACTGATCTAATCATGGAAGATGGAATTTGCAAAGGCGTAATGGCATGGGATTTAACCACGGGAGAATTACATTGCTTTCGTGGACATCAGACTGTATTAGCAACAGGAGGATGTGGACGGGTATTTTTCTCAGCAACCTCTGCACATACTTGTACAGGCGATGGCGGTGGAATGGTATTACGCGCTGGCTTGCCATTACAAGATATGGAATTTGTGCAATTTCATCCAACAGGTGTTTATGGTGCGGGTGTTTTAATTACAGAGGGTGTACGCGGTGAAGGAGGTTATCTTACTAATGCAAAAGGTGAGCGTTTTATGGAACGTTATGCACCTAATGCTAAAGATTTAGCCTCACGCGATGTCGTGTCACGCGCAATGACGATGGAAATTAACGCAGGCAATGGTGTGGGAGAAAATAAAGATCATCTCTTCCTTAATTTACAACATTTAGAGGCGGATGTGATTAAGGAGCGCCTCCCCGGTATTTCTGAAAGTGCACGTATTTTTGCAGGTGTTGATGTCACTAAAGACCCTATCCCAGTGCTACCAACCGTGCATTATAATATGGGAGGCATTCCAACGAATCATCACGGTGAAGTGATAACATTAGAAGACGATAATCCCGATAGAATTGTTAAAGGGCTAATGGCAATCGGTGAAGCAGCCTGTGTTTCCGTGCATGGAGCAAACCGTTTAGGCTCTAATTCACTTTTAGATATTATTGTTTTTGGACGTGCATCCGCCTTACGTGCCGCCGAAATTATTAAACCCCATACCCCGCATCAACCCTTACAACAAGGCACGTTTGAAAATTTATTACAACGCTTTGATACTCTGCGTCATGCATCAGGCAAACACTCCACCGCCAGCATCCGAGACAAAATGCAACGCACTATGCAACAATACGCAGCCGTCTTTCGCACAGCCGAGAGCCTACAACAAGGCTTAGAGCAAATGCAAAAAATCTTTACTAGCTTTGAAGAGGTTGGCATTACAGATCGAGGGATGCAGTGGAATAGCGACCTTTTAGAAACTTTTGAATTAGAAAATCTACTATTACAAGCACAAACTATTATAGCAGGTGCATTAAGACGCGAAGAAAGTCGAGGAGGTCATGCACGTGAAGATTTCCCTGATCGAAACGATAAAGATTGGATGCAACACACTTTAGCATGGGTTAACAAAAAAGGAGCAGTACGTTTTGATGCGCGTCCCGTGCGTATGACAACATTAAGTGATGATTGTGAGGTTATTCCCCCTATGAAACGGGTTTATTAGGCACTATCGACAAAAAGAGCAAAAATCATGGCTGAATTTAGATTACCCATCAACTCGATTATAAAATCAGGCAAGCAATACAAAGCCCCGACAAATGCCAACAATATCAAAACATTTATCGTCTATCGCTATGATCCCGCATCAGGGGAAAACCCACGTACTGATAGTTTTGAAATTGACACAGATAATTGTGGCCCAATGGTTTTAGACGCATTATTAAAAATCAAAGATGAAATTGATGCCAGTTTAACCCTACGTCGTTCCTGTCGTGAAGGAATTTGTGGCTCTTGCTCCATGAATATTGACGGTCGCAATACGCTTGCTTGTACCAAAGCAATTGCTGATATTAAAGGCGATATAAAAATATACCCCCTGCCCCATCAACCCATTATCAAAGATTTAGTCTCTGATTTAAGCCATTTTTATGCACAATATGCCTCCATCAAACCGTGGATAAAAACTGACACCCCTGCTCCTCCTGATAAAGAACGTCTACAATCTAAACAAGAACATGAAAAATTAGAGGGCTTATACGAATGTATTTTATGCGCCTGTTGCTCAACCAGTTGCCCCAGTTATTGGTGGAACAATGATCGTTATCTAGGCCCTGCTACCTTATTAAATGCCTATCGCTGGATCAGTGATTCGCGTGATGAGGCGAGAAACGAGCGTTTAGATGCGCTTGAAGACTCGTTTAAACTATACCGTTGTCATACTATTATGAACTGCGCCCAAGCCTGTCCTAAAGAGCTAAATCCTGCCAAGGCGATTGTAAAAATCAAACAGTTACTCGTTAAGCGCAGGTTTTAATGTCAAAATTATCACAATTAAAATGGCAATGTAGACGTGGGGTAAAGGAATTAGAGCTTATTTTAAACTACTATCTTGAGCAAGATTATTTAATCGCCAGTGTAAAAGAACAAAGCGCGTTTAAACAATTACTTGCACTAGAAGACCCTATTTTATTTGATCTTATTTTAGGAAATACATTACTCGATAACGAGGCTCAACAAGCTTTAATAAAAAAACTACAAAAGCATGTATTTTCACTGGACAATTCACATTATCTGGTAAATCATGCCGTTCGGTATAAAAACCGCTTTAAATAGATTTTTCATTCAAATAATTACGGGTTAACAATCATTATATTTCTTCCAATGATGAGGAAGTTCCAAACAATGAATTTACCAATCTTACTTGCCCTTTTGTCCCTGCTTGAATCATCTCAATCGTTGCGTAGAATAACTATGCGCCTCTTGAGATACTCCAATCAGGAACAAAAAATCAGCGCAATATGGGTAAATTCATTATTTGAAACTTCCTGATGGCAGAACGATTATGGCTATTAGCCTTTACAACTGGAGACAATAATGCCCTTTCCTGATGCATTTTATCGTTGGAGACCTCATCCTTGGCATGGTATTGAAATAGGCGATAACGCGCCTTCTGTGGTCACCGCTTACATTGAAATTACACCGTTTGATTCTGTTAAATATGAATCTGATAAAAAAACGGGTTATTTACGCGTAGATCGTCCACAAAGAACATCCTCTCAGCCACCTTCATTATATGGTTTTATTCCTAGAACCTATTGCGGCTCGCGGGTAGCGAGCTTAATGGAAGGGCATGATGTTAAGGGGGATAAAGATCCTTTAGATATTTGTGTGATTTCAGAGCGTCCCATTAACCATGCGGATATTATTTTAAATGCGCGTGTATTAGGTGGATTACCAATGGTTGATGATGGGGAAGCAGATGATAAAATCATTGCTGTTCTTGAAGCTGATCATGTTTGGTCAGGAGCAAATGATATTAGCGATTTACCTAATATTGTGATTGAGCGTTTAAAACATTATTTTTGCACCTATAAACTACAACCTACAAAAGAAATGTCTGTTTCTATTGGTGAGGCCTATGGTCGAGAGCGTGCAGAAAAAGTGGTTAAAGCATCAATGCTAGACTATAAAGAACGGTATGGAGAGTAAGGATTCAATACAAATGAAACAAGTTAGCAGTATGTCACCACCAAAAGCCTATGAATTATTAGAAAATAATCCCAAGGCAAGGCTAATAGATATTCGTTCCTCAATGGAATTTCTATTTGTGGGGCATCCTGTGGGTGCTATTCATATTGCATGGATTGATGATCCTGAGTGGTCTATTAATCCTAATTTTGCTGAAGAAGTAGAGAATGCCATGCGTAAAAAAGACAGGAATAATCCTTTGGATAATCCTGTTGTTTTAATTTGTCGCAGTGGAGTTCGCACCCTTCATGCTGCTAAAGCATTAATAGAGGCAGGTTTTACTCAGATCATCCATATTAAAGAGGGTTTTGAAGGTGCTCGTGATGATAATTTTCAACGCAGTACGCTCGGTGGCTGGCGTTATTATGGTTTACCTTGGGAGCAGTGTTAAACTTAAATTGCTGAGACTACTAAACTACTACGCTACTACGCTTCGTTGCCTCACTATCTCATACAAACACACCCCTGTTGCAACAGAAACATTAAGGCTAGAGACTTTACCCGCCATTGGGATTGAAATTAAATGATCACAATGTTCTTCGGTTAAACGTCGCAAGCCTTTTCCTTCTGTACCCATAACAATAGCTGTTGATGCCTTATAATCTCCTGCATATAAATCTTCAGTAGCTTTATCACTAGTTCCTGTGATCCATACACCTGCATCCTTTAATAGATCCATTGTGCGTACAAGATTAGTTACTTGTACAAAGGGGATAGTTTCTGCTGCACCTGAGGCAACTTTACGTGCTGTGGGCGTCAATCCTGCGGCTTTATCTTTAGGTGCAATAACAGCATCGACCCCTGCACCTTCAGCGGTGCGTAGACAAGCGCCTAGATTATGTGGATCAGTAACACCGTCTAAAATCAATAATAAAGCAGGTCTATCTAGTTCGCTAAGAAGATTAAATAAGGCATTATCATCCCATGCTTTAGGTGCATTATATTGTGCGACAACTCCTTGATGCTTGCGAGATTTGGCTAATTTATCGAGCTGATTCATACTGGCTTTATGTAAGATTAAGCCACGTTGTTGCACTTGCAAGGCTAAATTAAGCACCCGTTGATTACGCTTAGATTCAGCAATCCAGACTTGTACAACATTATCAGAATCACTTTCTAATGCACTTTGTACCGCATGAATACCCTTTAGGATTGTTTTCATTTTTTCTTAATTACTTTCTTCCTGTTATTTTTTCTAGGGTTTCTCAGCTTAGGATTTCTTGGCTTTTTATCTTCTGATTTTGCCAAGATAAAATCAATTTTTCGCTCTTCCAAATCAACCCGTGCAACCACTATTCGAATAGAGTCACCTAAATTGTATCTTTTACCACTGCTTTCACCTGTTAAACGATGACGTGTCGCATCAAAATGGTAATAATCACTCGTAAGTGCGGTCACATGCACTAGACCTTCAATATAAACATCATTTAGCTCGACAAACAATCCGAACCCTGTCACTGCTGAAATAACGCCCGTAAAGGTTTCTCCAACTTTATCTAACATATATTCAGCTTTTAGCCATGCCATTACATCACGAGAGGCATCATCAGCGCGTCGTTCATTTGTTGAGCAATGCTCACCTAGTGCTTTCATATCCGCATGATTATACTGATATGATTTTACTGCATGACCTTGAATAATATGACGAATAGCACGATGCACCAATAAATCAGGATAACGGCGAATCGGTGAAGTGAAATGTGCGTAGTCTTGTTGCGCTAAACCAAAGTGATAGGTTGTTTCTGGTTTATCAGCATTCACAGGTGCATACACGGCACGCGATAATGAGCGTAATAATACCGTCTGGATCAGATGTGCATCAGGTCGATCCGCTACAGTTGCTAATAAATTAGCATAGTCCTTCGGTTGTGGTTTATCACCGCCACCTAATGTTAATCCTACCCCTCTTAAAAACTCATGTACTTTTTCAACCCCTTCTTGATCAGGGCCCTCATGCACACGATGTAAAGCAGGTATTTTATGCTCTTTTAGAAAACGTGCCGAACAAACGTTGGCGGTAATCATGCATTCTTCAATAATCTTATGTGCATCATTGCGTTCAATTGGTAATATACTTTCGATTTTACGATCATCGCCAAAAATGATTTGGGTTTCCGTTGTTTCAAAATCCATTGAACCACGTTTATCACGCGCTGCACGCAATACCGCATAGAGTGAATAAAGATCATCTAAATGACGCACAATATGACGGTATTCATCACGCAATGACTCATCATGATCAACTACAATTGCGGCCATTTTATCATAGGTCAAACGTGCAAATGAATGCATAATCCCTTCTAGGAATTCATAATCAATGATTTCACCTTGCGGATTAATCAATACCGAACAGACCATGCAGAGACGATCAACCTCAGGATTGAGCGAACACAGACCATTTGAAATAGCCTCTGGCAACATTGGAATCACTTCGGCAGGAAAATAAACGGAGGTAGAACGATTCCATGCTTCTTTATCTAATTCACTACCAATAGGCACATAATGAGAAACATCTGCAATCGACACCACTAAACGCCAATTATCACCTTCGCGCTGGCAAAAAACCGCATCATCAAAATCACGCGAATCTTCACCATCAATGGTCACTAATGGAACAGCTCGAAAATCATAACGTGTTTTTTTATCTTTATCAGCTACCTCTGTCTCAAGTTGAGCAACCTCGGCATTTACTTGTTCTGACCATGTATGCGGCAAATCATAAGAACGAAGCGCAATATCAATTTCCATTCCCGGTGCCATATGATCACCAAGAATTTCGATAATTTTACCAATAGCCTGATGGTGCACGGTTGGGTGTTGTATAATAGCCGCTACTACAATTTGCCCATTCTTTGCATTGTGATTATTCTCTGTAGAAATCACAATATCTTGAGTAATACGGGAATTATCAGGGCGAACAAAACCGATACTAGCGCCCTCCCCTCCAAAATAGCGACCAACTACCTGCTCGGTATTGCGTTCTACTACTTCAACAATTGCCCCTTCTTTGCGTCCACGATGGTCAATTTCTTTCACCATCGCCAGCACTTTATCGCCATGCATTACTTTACGCATTTGCCGAGCATGTAAAAACAGATCGACACCACCATCATCGGGAATTAAAAACCCAAAACCATCAGGATGACCAGAAACTCGTCCTGCAATTAAATCTGCCTTTTGAATTGGGATATATTCTTTACGACGGTTATATATGACCTGTCCATCTCGCTCCATCGCGCGCAAACGGTATTTCATCGGATCTAAATCTTCAGGATCCGACAGCCCTAGTTCATTTGCCAACTCTCTAAAACCTAATGGCTTAGAGCTTTTATTTAATATCTCAAGCATGAGTTCCCGACTTGGGATAGGACGACCGTATTTTTCTGCTTCGCGTTCTTGATATGGATCAATATATTTTTTCAAAATTAAAATTATCTTTGTTTATCTATAAAAAAGCGCATTCTACTCTATCCAGAGCGATTAAAACACATTTACATTTTAAGTGAAAATAAGGTTTTCAAAGCCAAACCAGGATCATCAGAACGCATAAATGCTTCACCTACTAAAAAGGTATTAATCTTGTTATCACGCATTATTTTTATATCATCAAGCGTATGGATGCCACTTTCTGTCACCACAATACGATCATCAGGAATGAGTGATAATAGTTCGATGGTTGTATCTAAATTTGTTTCAAAAGTACGCAAATTACGGTTATTAATCCCAACTAAGGTTGCTTCAAGTGGTAAAGAACGTAATAATTCTTCTTTATCATGCACTTCAATTAAAACATCCATCCCTAATTTGCGCGCTAAGGTGTAGAGACTCCATAGATTCTCATCTTCTAAAATAGAGACAATTAATAAAATACAATCTGCACCGATTGCTCTAGCTTCATACACTTGATAGGGTTCTAAAATAAAGTCTTTACGGATTACAGGTAAATCACAAGCCGCTCTCGCCTGTTGTAAGTATTCTTCTGAACCTTGAAAAAAATCTTTATCGGTCAATACTGAAAGGCAACTCGCTCCCCCTTTTTCATAACTCAATGCAATTTCAGCAGGATTAAAGTCCTCCCGTATGACTCCTTTACTAGGCGAGGCCTTTTTAATTTCAGCAATCACTGCGGATTGATTTAGCGTAAGTTTAGCCTGTATTGAACCAACAAAGGGACGTATTGTTGATGCATTCGTAACCTCTTGTTTGAGTTGATCTAAGCTTTTAAGTGCCTCGCGTTTTGTAATTTCTTCATATTTTCGTTTCACTATTTTTTTAAGAATATCGGGCGTATTATTCATCGGCAAATATCTCATTTTTTGTTTGTGCTATTAAATCTGCTAGTTTTTCATCTGCTTTTCCAGAGGCAATGACCTCTAGTGCCTTATTAATGCCCGCTTGATGTGAGTCCGCTAAACCTGCTACATAAATAGCAGCACCTGCATTTAAGGCAACAATATCTCGTGCTGTTCCTGCTTGATTCTCCAGTACCGTCTTTAGCATGGCTAAACTTTCATTCGCATTTTCAACCCGTATACTATCGAGTGATTGCCTTTTTAAACCAAAATCTTCGGGCTTAATAGTGTATTCTGTGA
>JALVEA010000375.1 GCA_027008665.1 Thiotrichaceae bacterium
AAATATATTATGCTATCGAAAAGCAATTAGTTAAAAGCGAAGCATTAGCCAATACATCAAGCTATGTAGTCGCTGATATTCCGCTTCTTATCGAAAAAAATTATCAAAAGCTATTTGATTATATCGTGGTAGTTGACTGTTTGCCTGAGCAACAAATTAAACGTATACAACAACGCGATAATATGGAGCTAGAAATCATTCAATCCATTATGAACAAACAGCTAAGCCGTGAAAAAAGATTAAAACAGGCAACACATATTTTGGATAATACGGGTAGCAAAGAACAACTTTTATTACAAATAGAGGCATTGCACCAAGATTTTATTCGCTTATAATTTTTCACATAAATAATTCAATACTATCATTCAAAAAATTCCAGCCTTTGACAGTAGTCGCTAGACGTTGCTTATCTTTTATAAGCAGTCCTTTTTGTATCGCCTTTTCTAATTGAGGACGAATAATAGATAATTCCAAATGGGTTCTTTGGGTAAATAAATCACGCTCAATCCCTTGTTTAAGACGCAAAGCGTTCATCATAAACTCAAATGGAATCTCTTCGCGCTTTAATTGCTGTGTCGATGAACGCGCATTATTGCTCAAGATTTGTTGCATATATTGCTTCGGTTGACGGTATTTACTATAGCGTTGAATACTGCCATCAGGTGCGGTTATTTTTCCATGCGCCCCCGCTCCAATACCAACATAATCACCAAATTGCCAGTAGTTTATATTATGCCGACAGCGTTGTTGATGACGTGCATAAGCGGATACCTCATATTGCTCAAAACCTGCTTGTTGTAATATTGTTTGTCCTTGTTGTTGCATCTCCCATAAAATTTCATCATTCGGTAAGGGCGGTGGAGCATGGTGAAATAAAGTATTTGGCTCTAATGTAAGTTGATACCATGAAATATGCGTTGGCTGGCAATCAATTGCTTGTTGTAAATCCTCTAATGCCTCTGCAATGCTTTGTTGAGGTAATCCAAACATCAAATCCAAATTAAAATTATCAAACCCTGCTTGTTTAGCAATCAGAGCAGCATTTTTTGCTTCTTCATCATTATGTATACGCCCCAAAGCTTTTAAATGCTTTGGGTTAAAGCTTTGAATGCCAATGGATAAACGATTAATCCCTGCTTCTCGATAAGCTTTAAAACGCTCCTGTTCAAAAGTTCCAGGATTCGCCTCCATTGTAATTTCCATTGCAGGACGCATCGGCAATAAGGCGCGCAAACCTGATAATAATTGATCAATAGCCTCAGCAGAAAAAACGCTCGGCGTTCCACCCCCAATAAAAACCGACTCTAACCTTCTTCCCCAAATAGCAGCCAACTCTTGCTCAAGATCTTTCAACAATGCCTGAATATAAAGCTGTTCAGGTAAATCAGCTGGTATTTGATGCGAATTAAAATCACAGTAAGGGCATTTTTTAATACACCAAGGAATATGAATATAAAGACTAAGGGGAATTGGGGTCATTTTGCTTAATATTTATTGTTATTGATTACAACAATCTGTGCCTTCCTGAATTGGTGGACAAGCCACTGTCCCATAAGAGCAAAACACACAACAGTCACCTTTTAGTGGCTTTAGTAACGTTTTACATTCAACACACTCATAAAACCACTGGCAAGCATCCGTTGGCATGACCTCGGTTTTTTCATGCTTGCAAACAGGGCAAGTGATTGTAGATTTTAAAAGAATTTCTTTAGCCATGAGTAGACTCCTTATTTTTGTACTGTTACTTTGCAAACCTTATGCGGTGGAGAAATTAAGTCCCATATTGAAACCACTGACATTAGAGCCAAAGCAAAATAAAATACATCTGTTCTCCAGCTTTCAGTCCAATATATTTTTAATAAAACTAAAACAAGGGCAGAACCGATCACACTTAATAAACCACGCAGGTGATTTCTATGTGAAAACCATGATAATAACGCTGATACTAAGGCGATGCTTGCAAAAATAGGTAATAAGGTGGATATAAACAACCCCTC
>JALVEA010000376.1 GCA_027008665.1 Thiotrichaceae bacterium
GTGATACCGATGCCCCTGCACGTATCGTGATGGAATATGGCGCAGAGCCTTGGGAGTCTCTCTTTAGCCCCTTCGATGATAAAACCTTTGCAAACTTGCCCGATTCACATTGGACATTATTAGTCAATGACCTTGAGCGTTATATTCCTGAATTACGTTCTATAATAGAAAAGTTTTCTTTTATTCCAAACTGGCGTTTAGATGATTTAATGCTAAGTTATGCCGTCAAACAAGGTTCTGTCGGCCCTCATATTGATGCTTATGATGTCTTTCTTATTCAAACCGCTGGAAAACGAAAATGGCGAATTGATAGCAGAAAAGATTATAACAAGGAAATACTTAAAGACTGTTCTTTAAGTATTTTAAAATATTTCGATTCTAATTGTGATTGGGTTTTAAAACCAGGCGATATGTTATATCTCCCACCTAAGATACCCCATTACGGAATTTCTCAAGATAATGATTGTATGACACTATCGGTTGGATTCCGCGCACCTAGTCAGGGGGAATTAATCTATCATTGGATCGAATCAATCGCTAATAGCCCCGAATTCAATCAACGCTACCGCGATAAACAAAGACCCTTGCAACATCATGGCGCAGAAATAACACAAAATGATATTAAAGCATTATCTAATATAGTATTAAAAGGAATTGACTCTAAAAAAGAAACACTTTCTATCTGGTTGGGAAAATATTTAACGGAAACAAAAGGTGAGTCCACTCTTAATGAAGAAAAGATGCTAGAGGGCTTACAAAAAAACAAATCATCCCCTTTAAATTACCAGCGAGAAAGCTGGTTAAGATTGGCTTATATCGAAGACAAAGAACAGCTTCACTTTTTTGCAGACGGACATCATTTTGAGTTAAGCATAGGAGCTAAAGAAGCTGTTTTATATCTTTGTGATAATTATACCTATTCAAAATCACTGTTAGAAAACTATTATTCCCTCCCTACTTTTAAGAATATATTCAATAAACTACAGCAAGATGGAGGGATAGTAGCAATAGATTAAACAATACTTCGGACAGTTTTTTGATGTTATAAATATATAAAATCAATAAGTTACGATTATATCGTATTTAATTGCATCTTAGGCGAATACCCTAAATATGCAATTAATTCAATTCAAAAAGCTAACTAATTGATTCATATAAGATGAAAACATCCAAATCATTGATTGAGAATAAAAAGAAATTATAACTCCTTAATTAATAAAACTATCCATCTTTATTTCATTAATTTTACTTATTGATGGAAAATAAAGATAACAAGATGTACTATATAATCAGATGTTGTTAATAATAATAAACTAGGATGTGTTTTTTATTACCAAGGAAGGAATGTCATTATGAAATTTAATAAACTGATTTTTTTTATAGCCCTGATAACTAACTTTCTTATTATCACTAGTTCCTATGCAATCAATGAAAAGAAAATTGATAATAAAACTAAATTTATCAACATCCCGACTGACCTAGCTGCTAAATCTTTTGCAATTAGAAAGTTTGGTCGAAATATTGACATCCTTTCTAATAGATTTTCCAAAAAATCAGGCTGTTATAAAATAGTAATTAGAACCCGAAATAATACCCGAGAAGTATTGAAAATTTGCCCAAAGTCCCCCCACCCTCAGCTAAAGAAAGAGGAGTTTTCTTGCAACCAATTCTATAAACATTAGTCTTATTTTCTTTTTAATTCTCTAATTGTAAATCGCCCCGCATGTAAAGCTGTCGCTATCTTTGTTGTTGATGGCTTAGCGTTAATGATATCGACTAACAACGAAGCACAATACCCTGCTGTTGTTAATCCACGCGAGCCTAGCCCTGCAAGCACAAATAGTCCTTGCGTATAATGCCCTGTCGGATATTTTTTCCAATGCTTTCCCTGCTGAATATCACTATAAAGTTGCTGATATTCTATGGGGTCAATAATACCTCCTACATAGGGAAAACGATCAGGTGTGGTCATACGAATGGCGGCATGGC
>JALVEA010000377.1 GCA_027008665.1 Thiotrichaceae bacterium
AAACCCGTTCACACGTTTAGCTTAAAAAACGATTTTCTTGTGTATGTATAAAACATAAGCTCTAAAATATTGCTAATATAGCATGGTCTATTTAAGGGGCTTAATGATGAGTTATGAATATTCAGAAGATGGTTTAGTAGAGGCTGCCACACAGGAGGTATTAGAAGATCTTGGCTGGACGGTAGAATATGCGTGGCACAAAGAAAGCTTTTCTAGCTTGCCTGATCGGAGTGATGGCTTATTAGGGCGAGCGAATAAATCCGAAGTGGTGTTAGTCCGTTATTTATTAGCTGCTTTGCGATATTTAAACCCTAATTTACCCGAAACTGCCTACCAGCAAGCTGTTGAACAAATCACCCTAAAAGTAGCGGATAAAACACTTGCTACTATTAATAAGCAAAAACATTCACTATTGGTCAATGGTGTCGAGGTGAGTTATCAAAATAATAAGGGGGTTTTAACGAAGAAAACCCTGAGAGTTTTTGATTTTAAACAGCCAGAAAATAATGATTTTCGGGCGGTTCGCCAATTAGAAGTGGTGGGTAAACTCTATAACCGTCGCCCTGATATTATTGGCTTTGTAAATGGTATTCCGCTGGTTTTCTTTGAGCTTAAAGCTCACCATACGGATTTACGCCATGCCTATGATGATAATTTAAGTGATTATAAAGATACCATTCCTGAGCTATTACACAATAATGCATTTATTATTTTAAGTAATGGCACGGATTCACGGGTTGGCACGGTGACTAGCCCGTATAAATTCTTTTTAGAATGGAAGCGGATTAAAGAAGATGATGAAGGTGTGGTTAGCCTTGATACACTATTACGCGGAAGCTGTGATAAAACCCGTTTGCTGGATATTTTAGAAAACTTTTTATTATTTAATGGTGAAGGCGGTGATATTGTTAAATTAATGGCTAAAAATCATCAATTTATTGGGGTGAATAAAGTCGTTGATAAAGCCAAAAACTTAAATGATCTTAAACAAAAACTTGGTGTTTTTTGGCATACGCAAGGGTCTGGTAAATCGTATTCAATGGTATTTCTATGCCAGAAAATTCTGCGAAAATACGGGGCTGGAATGACTTTTTTAATTGTAGTAGACCGCTCTGAATTAGAAAATCAGTTATACGATGATTTTACAGGTGTAGGAGCGGTGACAGAGAGAAATATACGCGCTAAAAGCCGTGTGCATTTACGTCAATTATTAAGCGAAAATCATCGCTATGTCTTTACCTTGATTCATAAGTTTTCGATTAATCCTAAAAAAGAAAAAGAATATCCGCTCATTACCGAACGCGACAATATCATCGTCATTTCTGATGAAGCTCACCGCACACAGGGCGGTACATTTGCGCGTAATATGCGTTTTAATGGCATACCGAATGCGACTTATTTGGGCTTTACGGGCACACCGCTAATTAAAGAAGAAAAACACTTAACTGAACAGATTTTTGGTGGCTATGTCTCTGTTTATGATTTTAAACGCTCCATTGATGATGGCTCTACCTTGCCATTACGCTATTTAAATCGTGGTGAAAAACTGGATATTGAGAATCCTGAGCTTGATGAACGCATGGCGGAAATTATCAATAATGAAGAGTTAGATGATGATCAACGCCGTAAGTTAGCGCGTGAGTTTAAACGTGATTACCCTATTTTAACGTCAGAAAGTCGGCTACGGGCTATCGCTAAGGACTTGGTTTGGCATTTTAATGAACGTGGCTATCAGGGCAAGGCAATGTTTGTGGTATTGGATAAACCCACCGCTGTGCGAATGTACGATTATGTTATGGAATATTGGCCCGATTATTGTGATGAATTAAAACAACGCATTAAAAATGCCGAGGATGAACAACAAGCATTAGGTTTAAAGCGTCATCTACAACGAGTTGAGCAAACAGAAGTATGCGTGGTGGTCAGTGCTGAACAAAACGAAGTCAAAAAGTTTAAAAAACTAGGGCTAGATATTGCCACACACCGCGAAAAAATGGTCAATCGTGATCTGGAAAAAGAATTTAAAGATGATAATCATCCGTTTCGTTTAGCCTTTGTCTGTGCGATGTGGATAACAGGCTTTGATGCGCCTTGTGTTTCAACCGTCTATTTAGACAAACCGATTCAAGAGCATACCTTAATGCAAACCATCGCCCGTGCTAATCGGGTTTATGATGATGAAAAAGAAAATGGACTCATTGTTGATTATGGTAATGTGTATCAACAGCTAGAAAAGGCTTATTCGGTCTATGGTGAAGGTGATACAAACAGTGGTAAAAGGGCAAAAGGTGATACCGTAGAACCTCAAAGACCTGTTGAGCGACTGCAAGAAATGGCTGATGAAATACAAATAGCCATTACCGTTGTTATTGAGTTTTTACAGGAAGTCGGATTTGAACTTGATTCATTAATTCATGCGGAGACAGCCATAATTAAATTATCAAAAATCACCGAAGCCAGCAATGCAGTTTGCTTAAATGAAACCACACGCACTCAATTTGAAGTAGCGGCTCGTGAAGTTTTTCGTAAATACAAAGCCTTATACCCTGAGCCAGAAGTAAAACCCTTTACAGCAGAATATAATGCAATAGAAGCGATTTACAGACAACTAAACCAAAAAACAATAAAGGCTGATATAAGTGATGTGATGATGCAGGGAAAGATCCAAAAGCCACTGAAGAAGCTTTTTATAAATTAAGTCATTTTATGAAAAATGATCTAAACCCTGAACTTGATCGTGCCATACAGGAAGGGCTAGATGAAGAAACACTGGCTATTTATGATTTATTAAAAAAACCCAAATTGAGTAAAAAAGAAAAGAAAGCCGTCAAAGAAGTTGCTAAAACTACTTTAGATGTATTAAAAGCTGAAAAGTTAAAACTAGAACATTGGCGTGAAAGCACACAGGTAAGCGCACAGATTAAAATTACGATTACACAATCATTGCAATATTTGCCACAAGATCCTTATCCTGATGAGGAGCTAGAGCAATTGAGTCAATCGGTTTATCAACATATTTATACAAATTATCAAGGAGCAGGTGCTAGTGTTTATGGGAATTTTGGATTTTACTCGTAGACACTCTCTCAAACTTGTCATGCTGAGTTAAAAAATGGGATTAAGAATAATAACCGCTCCTGAAAATCATATACTATGCAAGTATTCGATTCCTAAAAAATTTAAAAATAATCCTAAATTATAGATATATTTTCAATAGCTTAAGCGGGTGTTTTTTAACATTGCTATGAAAGCAATAATTTGAGTCTCGTATGGTATGATTTCACGGATTCAGGGCTATATTAAGCCTAAATATGGAAAGCAAAATGTATTATAATGTATTGCTTGCCTATCGGGGATGAAGCTTGTTTTTTTCTAAGTTAACCCCATGCTTGCAGGGGTTAAATGATTATTTGGTTCACTAATTTCTGTGTAAAATAAATATATACCGGTAACTCCGGGGAGAAAACAAACATCATGATTGGAGCAATTGCCAAAAAAATCTTCGGCAGTCGCAATGACCGTCTGGTTAAAGCGTACACACAAAAAGTCACAAAAATTAATGCTTATGAAGAACAATATAGTGCATTAAGTGATGAACAACTAAAGGCTAAAACAACAGAATTTAAACAGCGTTTAACGAAGGGTGAAACCCTAGATAAGTTGTTACCTGAAGCTTTTGCTGTTGTGCGTGAGGCGAGTAAGCGCACATTAGGTCTACGTCATTACGATGTGCAAATGGTCGGTGGTATGGTATTGCACGATGGCAAAATCTCCGAAATGAAAACAGGTGAAGGTAAAACACTAGTAGCAACACTGGCTGTTTATCTCAATGCTTTGCCTGAGAAGGGTGTTCATGTTATCACCGTCAATGATTATCTGGCACAGCGTGATGCAAAGAGTATGTCAAAACTCTATTCTTTTTTGGGTTTAAGCACAGGTGTTATTGTTAGTCAGTTAGAACATAGTAAACGTCAGCAAGCTTATGCAGCTGATATTACCTATGGAACAAATAATGAGTTTGGCTTTGATTATCTGCGCGATAATATGGCGTTTACTTTAGAGGAAAGGGTACAACGTGGCTTAAATTATGCAGTTGTGGATGAAGTGGATTCTATTTTAATCGATGAAGCGAGAACACCGTTGATTATTTCTGGACAGTCAGAAGATTCATCCGATCTTTATACGTCTATTAACAGTATTATTCCTCGTTTAAAACAACAACCCGTTGATGATGAGGAAGCCCCTGGAGATTTCAGTATTGATGAAAAGTCCAAACAAGTTTATTTAACCGATGATGGGCATGAACATGCAGAAAACTTATTACGTGAGATTGGGGTATTAAAGCAAGATGAAGGGTTATACGACACTTCTAGTATTTCAATCTTGCATCATCTAAATTCAGCCTTACGTGCTAATACTTTATTTGAGCGTAATGTCGATTATATTGTCAGTAATAACGAAATTGTCATTGTAGATGAATTTACAGGTCGTACCATGCCAGGGCGACGTTGGTCAGAAGGCCTACATCAAGCGATTGAAGCTAAAGAAGGGGTTGAAATAAAGCCTGAAAACCAGACCATGGCATCGATTACTTTCCAGAATTATTTCCGTTTATACAAAAAGCTATCTGGAATGACAGGAACAGCAGATACGGAAGCCTTTGAATTACAAGATATTTATGGGCTTGAGGTGGTTGTAATCCCAACCAATGAGCCAATGATTCGTAAAGATGGTAATGATCTGATTTATCTTTCCGAAGCAGAAAAATACGATGCTATTGTGCTGGATATAAAACATGCCCTAAAGAAACAACAACCTACCTTAGTAGGAACGGCATCAATAGAAACCTCTGAATTACTATCAGAGCTACTTAAAAAAGCCAATATTAAACACGAAGTGCTCAATGCTAAACAGCATGAGCGTGAAGCCCATATTATAGAAAATGCAGGTCGCCCGGGGGCTGTGACCATTGCAACCAATATGGCGGGTCGTGGTACTGATATTGTGTTAGGAGGCTCTTTAGATGCAGTGATTAATGCCTTGGGTAAAAATCCTAATCCAAAAACGGTGGAGAAAGTAAAAGCAGATTGGAAAAAAAGGCATGATGCTGTAATTAAAGCGGGTGGTTTGCATATTATCGGTACTGAACGCCATGAATCACGCCGAGTTGACAATCAATTGCGTGGGCGTTCAGGACGACAAGGTGACCCGGGTTCATCGCGCTTTTTCCTTTCTTTAGAAGATAATCTGATGCGTATTTTCGCTTCTGACAAAGTCAAAGCGCTGATGCAACGTTTAGGGATGGAAAAAGGACAGGCGATTGAAGCTAAAATTGTCTCTAAGTCGATTGAAAATGCACAGCGTAAAGTAGAAGGGCATAACTTTGATATTCGTAAGAATCTACTTGAATATGACGATGTTGCCAATGATCAGCGTAAAGTTATTTATGAACAACGCGCAGAATTACTAGAGTCTGATGATGTCAGCGAAACTATTGAAGCGTTTGCAGAAGATGTTTCATTCGCTATTTTAGAAAAATATGTTCCACCCGGAAGCCTTGATGAACAATGGGATATCAAAGGTTTAACAGCGGCCTTAAAAGAAGAGCTAGATCTTGATTTAGATATCCAAGGCTGGTTGGATAAGGATGATGAATTATATGATGAAACCTTAGGAACTCGTATCTATGAGGAGCTAACAAAAGCCTTAAAAGCGAAAGAAGATATTATTAGCTCAGAAAGTATGCGCCGTTTAGAACGTGACGTGATGTTGCATGTGCTAGATACACAATGGAAAGAACATCTTGCTGCTATCGATTATCTGCGCCAAAGCGTTGGCTTGCGCGGTTATGCACAGAAAAACCCAAAACAAGAGTTCAAACGAGAAGCGTTTGAATTATTTGAAAATTTACTCGCAAATATTAAACATGATGTGATTGTTTATTTAGCTCGTTTACAAATCACTATGCCTGAAGAAATACAAGCACTCGAAGAAAGCTATGAGCAAGCGAATCAACAATCAGGTAATTTAGAACTTTTACATGAAGGGAGCAGTGCATTAGGAGAGGATTCAACAACAGAATTAAAACCAGAAGCGATGAAACCTTTTAAACGACAGCAAAAGAAAATGGGTCGTAATGAACCTTGTTTCTGTGGCTCAGGAAAAAAATATAAACAATGTCATGGTCGTTTATCTTAGAAATTAGAAACGAAAATTCAAGCAATAAAGATAGCCCTAGCATCAAACTCTATTGCTGTTAAAGCTATCTTTCTATGCCTATTATTAAAATTAATCCTTCCATTCCTTATTCTATTACCCAATCGAATATTTTTAGTGTAGATTGTCTCTCCACAACTATTTGAGGAGCGTTGCAACCCCTTCACTCTGTTTTAAATGTCTAATAATAAAACAGTAAACGACTGAGGCTAGGCTCAAATAGGCTTATCATTTTGCAACGGCGCTCAGTCACACTTTAAGGAGTACTTAGATTATGGCTGGGAATCATTTATTCACTTCCGAATCTGTTTCAGCAGGTCATCCCGATAAAATGTGCGATCAAATTTCTGATGCCATTTTGGATGCTATTATTGCCCAAGATACCAATGCGCGTGTTGCCTGTGAAACACTGGTTAAAACGGGTATGGTTGTTTTAGCAGGTGAAATTAGCACCTCAGCAACGATTGATTACGAAAAAATAGTCAGAGAGACAGTCACCGATATTGGTTATACCTCATCAGATATTGGCTTTGATGGTGCATCTTGTGCCGTTTTAAATGCCTTGGGGACTCAATCCCCTGATATTGCAATGGGCGTTGATCGTGAAGATAAAGAAGCACAAGGAGCTGGTGATCAAGGCTTAATGTTTGGTTATGCGAGCAATGAAACCGATGTTTTAATGCCCGCTCCCATTACTTATGCTCACCGTTTGGTAGAAAGACAAGCTGAATTATTAAAAACAGGTAGATTAAGCTTTTTACGACCTGATGCAAAAAGCCAGGTGACCTTTCGTTATGAAAATGATCAACCTGTTGCTATTGATGCAGTGGTGCTTTCAACGCAACATGAACCGATTAGTATGAGTGATTTACACGAAGGCGTAATGGAAGAAATTATCAAACCTGTGCTTCCTGCTCAATGGTTAGATAAAAATACTGCCTATCATATTAATCCAACAGGTAATTTTGTCATTGGCGGTCCTATGGGAGATTGCGGTCTGACAGGACGTAAGATTATTGTAGATACTTACGGTGGTATGGCACGTCATGGTGGAGGCGCTTTCTCTGGCAAAGACCCTTCAAAAGTTGATCGTTCGGCCGCCTATGCAGGACGTTATGTGGCTAAAAATATTGTTGCGGCAGGTCTAGCAGATCGTTGTGAGATTCAAGTCTCCTACGCTATTGGTGTGGCAGAACCGACTTCTATTTCAGTCGAAACCTTTGGTACTAGCATACATAATAATGGCAAGATCGAAGCGATTGTACGCGAAGTCTTTGATCTACGTCCTTATGGTATTTTGAAAATGCTGGATCTTCTAAAACCAATTTATCGTCAAACAGCCGCTTACGGTCATTTTGGACGTGAGAATATTGGCTTACCTTGGGAAGTAACCGACAAAGTTGATGCGTTAAAATCTGCGCTTTAAATATTTCAACCCGTAAATAATTTCACCCTAAAACGAATAAAGCGAATAAAGATATTATTCTTTATTCGCTTTAGTTTGGGTCTTTGAAAAACATTAGGAAAAAACAAACGAATGAGTAATGACTATATTGTAACCGACATCAATCTAGCTGATTGGGGTCGTAAAGAGTTAGATATTGCAGAAAATGAAATGCCCGGTTTAATGGCATTGCGTGCAAAATATGGCAAAGAAAAGCCATTAGCAGGTGCGCGTATTGCAGGCTCTCTACACATGACGATTCAAACAGCAGTCTTAATTGAGACTTTAACCGCATTAGGTGCTGAGGTGCGTTGGGCATCTTGTAATATTTTCTCAACTCAAGACCATGCGGCTGCGGCAATTGCCGCCTCTGGTGTGCCTGTTTTTGCTACTAAAGGCGAAACACTGGATGAATATTGGGACTATGCTCATAAAATCTTTATGTGGCCCAATGGCGAAACCGCTAATATGATTTTAGATGACGGTGGCGATGCAACCATGCTGATTGAACTAGGCACAAAAGCAGAGTCTGATCTTTCTGTTTTAGATGATCCAAGCAGTGAAGAAGAAGTTGCTCTGTATAACTCAATCAAAGCGATGCTAAAAGTAGAGCCAAACTGGTACTCAAATATTCGCCCAAATATTCAAGGTGTTACTGAGGAAACCACAACAGGCGTACATCGTTTATATGAAATGGAGAAATCAGGCGAGTTAATCTACCCTGCGATTAATGTCAATGATTCGGTGACTAAATCTAAATTTGATAATTTATACGGTTGTCGTGAGTCGTTAGTGGATGGCATTAAACGTGCAACGGATGTCATGATTGCAGGTAAAATTGCAGTGGTACTCGGTTATGGTGATGTTGGTAAAGGTTGCGCCCAATCTCTACGTGGCTTAGGCGCAACCGTTTGGGTGACTGAAATTGATCCTATCTGTGCATTACAAGCGGCAATGGAAGGCTATCGCGTGGTTAAAATGGACGATGTAGCTGATCAAGGCGATATTTTTGTCACTGCCACAGGTAACTTCCATGTTATTACTGAAGAGCACATGCTTAAAATGAAGCATGAAACCATTGTCTGTAATATTGGTCATTTCGATAATGAAATCGCCGTGGCTGATATGGAAAAATACGAGTGGAATGAAGTAAAGCCTCAAGTTGATCATATTAAACTCCCTAGTGGCAACAGTATTTTATTATTAGCACAAGGTCGTTTGGTTAATTTAGGCTGTGCAACAGGGCATCCTAGCTTTGTTATGTCAAACTCTTTTACCAATCAAGTCTTAGCTCAAATCGAAATTTTTACAAAGGGTGATCAGTACGAGAATCAAGTTTATATGTTACCTAAGGCATTAGATGAAGAAGTTGCGCGTTTACATCTTGAAAAAATTGGTGCCAACTTAACCGAATTAACAGATTATCAAGCCAATTATATTAGCGTTAATAAAGCAGGCCCTTATAAAGTTGAGCATTATCGTTACTAATCACGATTAGCAAAGGTATCACCACAAAGGACGTTAAATAATTTGTATTTATTTGATCTGTGCTTTGTGGTTTTTTATGCCTATAAATATTGTTAAAAAATAAGAGATTGATATGAGCACTCAAAAATTTAGCTTTGAGTTTTTTCCTCCTAAAACAGAGAAGGGAATTAAAAACTTAAAGGCAGTCAGAGAAGAATTAGCCACATTAAATCCCGCCTTTTTTTCTGTTACCTATGGTGCAGGCGGTACAACACAAGAGGCAACCCTTGAGACCGTTATTAATATTCAAAAAGAATCGGGGATTGATACCGCTCCACACCTCTCTTGTATTGGTTCAAGCAAAGAACAAATACGCGATATTTTACACACCTATAAAAGTAATGGGGTAACACGTATTGTTGCATTACGCGGTGATATTCCCTCAGGTATGCAAGATATCGGAGACTTTCATTATGCGAATGAATTAGTTGATTTTATTCGCCAAGAAACAGGGGATTATTTTCATTTAGAAGTAGCAGCCTATCCAGAAAAACACCCTCAAGCAGTAAGCTATGAAACGGATCTTAAAAACTTTGCTAGAAAGATCCAAGCAGGGAGTAATAGTGCTATTACCCAGTATTTTTATAATATTGATGCTTATTATTATTTTGTCGATGACTGTAGAAAACTGGGAATTAATGCCCCGATTGTCCCTGGCATTATGCCAATTACCAATTTTACTAATCTAGCCCGTTTCTCTGATGCCTGTGGTGCAGAAATTCCGCGCTGGTTACGAACTCGTTTAGAAGGCTATGGTGATGATTTGGATTCTATCCAGAAATTAGGGACTGAATTTGTAACCCAAATGTGCGCTAAACTATTAGCACAAGATATAGCAGGTTTGCATTTTTACACCATGAACCGTGTCGAACCGAGTATGACGATATGGAAAAATTTAGGCTTAGAAAGCTGTACCAAATAGAGAAATTTCCTTAATTCATACAGCTATTATTCTTTTCCCAGCGATCAACTTCAGCAGATTGAGCTTTGTGGATTTGATATTTCTCCAAAGTCTCATCATTGGTCTTATTTGCAATTTCCCGATCAATCGCTAATGAAATACCTGCACTATTTTTTAGTAGAATAATAGGTGTTTTTGCAGTTGAAATTAAACAATAGAACTCTTTAAAGGAGTTGAATCGCTGCTCGTTAACAGTCGTAATATTCATAGGGGCAAGGTCATGTGTACCCGTATTATATGAAGTAGATAAGACATTAACCAATGTAAGTGTATCAATTTTATCTTTATCCTCTGATATTTTATATTCTTTAGCCGTTACACAGTCCTCGGTATATTTGCTAGCCACAAAGACATAACCACCGTAAATAAAGTAACGAGGGTCTTGATCAAATTCTTGATCGGCTATGGTTATATCTTTTAGAGGAAGATTAATTTGTTTGTTTTTACCCTTTCTAACAATCTCTAGTTTTAGAGTATCATTCATTTGATGCATATCAATATAATGCAAGAACACAAAACGAGTATTATCTGTATCAAAAATTTTACCATTGTTTTCAATTTTCTTGCCGTCAAGGGCTGTTATTATATCCCCTTGTTGCAAGACATCTTCAGCTTCGGTATTAGCGCAAACTTTAGTAATTAAAATACCTGATTTATCAGCAGAAAGCTTATAATAACCTTCGCGTAATGCGCTACTTTCTAAATATTGAGTGCGGATAGGAAGGTTAGGAATACCATCAAAATGTCCATCATCAACGTCTTTTAAGAAACGTTTGAGCAGATTAACAGGAATAATATATCCACCCGAATTATCATCATCATTATCGAATTGCATCACAACCCCAACCACTTTTTTGTCAACAATTGCAGGGCCACCACTATTGCCATAATTCACGGCGGCATCCACTTGAATGGCTAAATAGGAAAGATCACTGTGAACATAGGTTTGGTATTCAATCCTTGAAATCACACCTTCTGTAATGCTAAGTGCATCGCCCCCAACAGGATAACCATAAAGAGAGACTTTCTGATGAATATCAGGGAGTTTTCCTAACTCAAGTGGTTTTACTTTATTAAAAAAACTTTGATCATCAAGCGTGATTAGCGCTAAATCCGTTTCATGCGAAACGAAACTAATGGATGCTTTATAACGTTTTGATTCCCCATCGAGTTGAACCTCTATAAAGGTATTATCTTCGACAATATGTGCATTTGTAATAATTCGATTACCTGCAATCACAAACCCTGTCCCTGTTCCGCTAATGGTACTCGTATTCCAAGGCTCTGACATATCAAATGATTTAGCGGTTAGATGGATTTTTACAACGGATGAAGAAAGCGAGTATTTATTATCCAATGCAAATGCACTTTGAAGGATAAATTGAAAACAGAAATAAAAAAATAATAGTAAAAAGCGAGTATAAGAAAAACAGTAATTCATAAGATGAATAATATTGAAAAAATAAATTAAGGGTTAGGCTCTATTGGAGAGGGGGCAGATCTACGTTACTATTTATTTTAGTTTTTAACCAGCATTATTTATCTAATCATATTAGATTATAAGTCAGAAAAAAGGTCTAGCCCCTTGCATAAACGATAGGATTTGATAGAATCCTCGCTCTTTAAATTTTGTCAACAGCATTTTGAGGATCTTCAGCATGAAGGCCGATATACATCCAGAATATAAGCAAGTCGTATTCCAAGACTTATCAAGTGATTTCAAATTTTTGACACGCTCAACCATGTCATCAAAAGAAACGATTCAATGGGAAGATGGTAATGAGTATCCATTGATTAAAGTGGAAGTTTCTAGTCATTCTCATCCATTTTATACAGGCAAGCAAAATACCAACGTTGCAGCGGGTGCGATTGATAAGTTCAATAAGCGTTACGGCAGAAAATAATGTATTGATCTATATTAGTGTGATCATTATGTTTTAATGTTAGTTTTGCAGAAAATAGATCCACTCAAAAAGGCACTCCATCAGAGTGCTTTTTTTATGTCTGCATAAAAAGTGGTATAAAAAGTATTAAAATAACAAAAAGGACAATATTTCTGGAGCTAGACAAGAAAATATTTATTAAACTAAGTAAACGTTTTATTCATTATTTCACTCATTATGACCCTAAAAACCAACTTCATGATGAAGTCATTGTCAGTGGGCTATTGCAGAAGTCTCGGGGCAAACGCATCATTACTCTTCATCATCCTGTGCAGTTAGAACTCAAGGGTCAGCATTAAACTTCTAAAGGAAAGATTCAATGACTTTTCGTCTTAAATTTACTCGCATATTCTCTGTGTTTGCAATAAGTACCGCATTGACATTAACGGCCTGTTCTATTAATCCTGTTTCGGGAAAAAAGGATTTTTCTTTAATCTCCGAAAATCAAGAAATACAGATGGGTCTACAAGCACATAACGCTATTTTAAAAAAACAAAAACCTTATAATAATACACGTTTACAAACCTATGTGAGTAAGATTGGGCAAGAATTAGCGAGCAAAAGCCATCGCAATAACATTCACTATACCTTTACGATATTAGATGATCCTAATGTTAATGCTTTTGCACTACCCGGAGGTTATGTCTATATTACAACAGGCTTAATGGCATATTTAAATTCAGAAGGTGAGTTAGCAGGCGTATTAGGGCATGAAATTGGGCATGTCACCGCACGACACGGCGTACAGCAAACAAGTGCAGGGATGGCGGCCAATGTGTTAGTTGGTTTACTCAGCAAAAAGGCAGGTGGTAATAGTAAAGTATTGAATCAGTTAGGTAATGCGATGTTAAGTGGTTATGGTCGCCAACATGAACTACAAGCGGATCGTTTAGGTGCTGAATATTTAGCACGTGTCGGCTATAGCCCTAAAAATATGATCGATGTGATTGGGGTTCTAAAAGCACAAGAAATGTACGCATCAAATCAACAGGGGCGTAGCGGTGGCTCTTATCATGGTCTATTTGCAACGCATCCTAGCAATGACCAGCGCTTACAAGAAGTCGTTAATGCGGCCAAAAATATTCCATCAGCAGGTTCTCGCGCTCCTAATCGCAATGCTTATTTAAGACAAATCAATGGCTTAAAATTTCAAATTAGCAAAAATAAAACAGGTCGTATTATTGTTGGAACGGTTAAAACAGCAGGACTAACCTTTGAAACACTGGCTAACAAAAGTGCAGTAGGAGCAGGACAATTACGTCTGCTTAATGGTCGATACCCTAACGGACAATTGAATCAAGGCGAATTAATCAAAATTATTAGATAACTAAAATAAAGGCAAAAAATCAATGTCAAATACATTAAAAGAACAAGCACTTGCATATCATCAATATCCAAAAGCAGGCAAGATTGCGACTGAAATCACTAAATCAACCGAAACACAGCATGATTTATCACTCGCTTATACCCCAGGTGTTGCAGAACCTGTTAAAGAGATTTACGAAGACCCTGAAGCGGCTTATAAATATACCGCTAAAGGTAATTTAGTCGGTGTGATTACCGATGGAACGGCCGTTTTAGGCTTGGGTAATGTGGGTTCGTTAGCGGGAAAACCTGTAATGGAAGGCAAAGGGGTACTCTTTAAACGCTTTGCGGATGTGGATGTATTTGATATTGAAATCAATGTAAACTCTCCGCAAGACTTTATTGATACCGTGGTACGTATTGCTCCAACCTTTGGAGGAATTAACCTTGAAGATATTGCAGCCCCTCATTGTTTTGAAATTGAGCGTAAATTAAGTGATCTATTAGATATCCCTGTCTTTCATGATGATCAACACGGTACAGCGATTATTATTGCGGCAGGATTAATCAATGCCTTAGAAATTCAAAACAAAAATATTGAAACAGCCGTTATCGTCTGTCTCGGAGCAGGTGCAGCGGGTATTGCTTCGATGCAATTACTAGAAGCGTTAGGCGCAAAAAAAGAAAATCTTTATATGCTAGACCGTGGTGGTGTTATTCATTCAGGACGTGATGATCTGAACCCATACAAAGCAGAATATGCAGTTACTACGGAAAAACGCACTTTATTAGAAGCCTGTACGGATGCAGATGTCTTTATCGGTGTCTCAGGGCCTAATTTACTCAGCGAAGAAGCGGTCAAAGCAATGGCGCCGAACCCTATTATCTTCGCACTTTCTAACCCAGATCCTGAAATTGATCCCGTAATTGCTAAAGCCGCGCGTCCTGATCTTATTATGGCAACAGGTCGTAGTGATTATCCAAATCAAGTCAATAATGTACTCGGTTTTCCCTTTATCTTTCGAGGCGCATTAGATGTACGCGCCTCCTGTATTAACCGTGAAATGCAAATCGCTGCCGTCAAAGCACTGGCAGACCTTGCTAAAGAAGAAGTACCTGAAGAAGTATTGAAAGCTTACAATAAAGAGACAATGGCATTTGGTGCTGATTATATTATTCCCACTCCACTTGATCCACGTTTACGCCAACGCATCCCTCAAGCGATTGCACAGGCCGCTATTGACTCAGGAGTGGCAAAAAAATAAGTTTACCTTCGTTGCGCCTCTTTTCTTCGATGTACTTGTTTACGATGACGTGCTTCTAAACGCTGTTTAGTCGTTTTTTTGATTCTATCTTTTTTGAAAGCTTTGATTCTAGCGGCTTCCCGTTTACGAATGGCATTAATTTTTTGCATTGCATGGGCGCGACGTACCATTTCTTGTTTAATCGCATTTTCAATCCGTTTTTGGGCAGCTTTACGACGCTTTGTTTCTATTTTCAATAGAGCCGCATCTCTTCGCTCCTTAATATCAACACCTGCATTTGCCACCCGCGCAAAAATACCCTTACCGGGGTTTTTCTTAGGCTTAATAAAACGTGCAATCATGCTACTAGCACAACCTCCCCACCAACAGGGGCTATGATAAGCAAAGGTGATTAAAGCACGATGCTTCGGTGCGGTATGAATGGGTTGATTAATATATTCTTTGGTTCCCCAGCTCCCAAACCAACGCGGTGTTCTCGGCGCTGAAAAGGCAACAAATAAAGTTCCTCCCGCCTTCTTCCAGCCTGATAAGAGATCATAATAAGCCTGTCCCATACGACGATTTCGATTAGCGGCAATAAATAAACGGGTTGGATTTTGTTTTATATCACGACTTTCCCAATCTACTAAATGTTGTCCTCCTTCATAGGCAACTAATCGTACCCCGTATTTCCTCACTGTTTCTGCCTGTTTTTTAATAAGCTTAATCACATTAGGAATAGAATAAGGTTCTTTAAGGTCATACAGTGCTTTGAAAATATCCTCAACAGAACGCGCACGACGTGAGGTACTCATTTTGGGATAAAAATAAGGCGCAATCGCTAAAACATCGGTTTTTTTATAAGCATCACGATAAGAAAGCACCATGTCACTAAGGCGAGAATAAGGCGTATAGCCTCCCATAACACGGATTAAACGCTGATTTCCCCTAAAAATTTTCGTCCATAAATCAAATATTTGCACACTTCGAAGGGAGTAATATTTATAACCTGCTTTTATTTTGTCTTTATCAAGGCGCATCGCTAAGCCTCTTTTCTTAACATAATTTGCCTGTGTGAAAATACCATTCCATGCTTCATTAGTGTATTCAATATAGACTTTAAGCTGAGGATTCAAATGACGTTGCACATATTTTGCAAACTGTTGAATATAATGATTATTTGCTTTATGTGGCAGACAGAACCAAGGGTCAATATTTAAAATATTAGCCAATGCCACCATCATTTCAACGGGCGCACCACGGACGGCTGTTTTCCCCCCCCATGTTTGCTGTGTCAATGTATTACGCTTAGCCCACGAAGTAACGGGGTTACGAGTAATGCCTGACATATTCATAAAACGAATCACTTTAAAATCTTTCATATAATCTAAATAAGCAGGATTAAAAATAATAGTTTTAAAATGTCGTTCAAAAGATAAAAATTGTCTAGGTGGACACTTTTGTGGGTTTCTAACTAAACGAAAAGGGTTATTACTACAAATCCCACCTGGCATTAAAATATGAATATCACGAATATGATCTTTTGGATCAGTTGATTTTATAATCAAAGTCGCATTGATTTCTGCTGACTTCCCAGCATAGATTGAAATAATATCTTTTCCAGCAAGACGCTTAACTAATTTCGCATGATGTCCATAAATAATTTTCCCTTTACCTTTATATAACACCGTATAAATACCCTGAGGTACAACTTCTTTAGGTACATTTTTTATAAAACGAGTTCCCACCTGTGCCGAACGAGGAATATACGTTGGCCACCCATTTTTATCATAACGTATCGCCCCTTTAGTCAACCACGGTCGCGCTTCTTCAAAGGGAATTGACGATTTAAAAATATCAACAAAAGGTAAACTAGCATCATCTTCAGTAATTTCATTGGTATTAATACCCAAAGGAGAATTAGGAGGAGGAGGAGCACTAAAGGCAATAGAACAAGGAAAAAGCAATAAGAGAATAAAAAATTCAAATCGAAAAGTCATAAAAAACCAATATCCTTGCTTGAAATGAGCTCCTCATTGTAGAGGTAATAAACTAATTATCCAAAGAAAAAAGTCTATATTGACAATTCTTCATCTTACATTGATTAGTTTTTATTCTAATAATGAAACATTCATTTCAGCCGTTTTTTTATTAATCTAAAAACCTATTTCACAATATTCAGTATGCGAAGCCATTGGACTTGGATCATCTGAACAGTTACAACCTGCAATAAATCCTTGATAAGTAATCCCCTCTCAACGTTTCGTTCATTCCTTAACGCCACTCATTAATTAAGTCAAAACTCAGTCTGACGATAAGCTTTTCGCTAATACTTCAATTGCTTTTAGCTCAGGGGTAGTTGAAAAAATATGCAGTCGTTTTTAGAGAAAATTTTAAACGTAAGAGGTAGTATACAGGTATTCAAAAAATAGAGGAAAAACAGTATGACACAAGATGAAATGAAAAAAGCAGCGGCAGCGGCGGCATTAGAATATGTGGAACCGGGTATGATTGTAGGTATTGGTACTGGCTCAACGGCTAATCACTTTATTGACTTATTGGCTGAGATTAAACATAAAATTGATGCCACTGTTGCAAGCTCAATTGCTAGTGAGGAACGTTTAAAAGCGCATGGAATTACTGTTCTAGATTTAAATAATGCAGGTGCATTATCGCTTTATGTTGATGGTGCTGATGAGTCGAATAAAAGCTTGCATTTAATCAAAGGTGGCGGGGGGGCGTTAACGCGTGAAAAAATTGTTGCCGCTGCTAGTGACAAATTCGTTTGTATTGCAGATGAGAGTAAATTAGTGGATACACTGGGTAAATTTCCATTACCTGTTGAGGTAATCCCAATGGCACAAAGTTATATTGGGCGCGAGATTGTTAAAATGGGTGCAACGCCTATTTTACGTGAAGGATTTACCACGGATAATGGCAATATTATTATCGATGTACATGGAATGGAAATAACGGATGCAATTAAAATGGAAGCAGATTTCAATAAACTTGCAGGCGTAGTCACTGTTGGTTTATTTGCCTCTCGACCTGCTGATGTCTTGATATTAGGCACACCAACGGGGGCTGTGACTGTTTAGATATACAAGGATGCTTATTAATCTATAATTTTTTATATAAATAATTTCCTGACAACAGGAGTGAAAGCTCCAGCTTTTCAGTTATCAAGATGAAATTTAATAAGTGAATGTCTCTAATTGAGATAATAACTCGTCCACCATGGTTGCGCTGTGTGCGGTTGATAGCGTGATACGCAGTCTTGCGCTGTTATTAGGTACAGTAGGTGGGCGAATCGCTGACACTAAAAAGCCCCGTTCTAATAATTGCTGACTGATGGCAAGTGCTTTTTTGCTACTTCCTATTTTAATCGGCTGAATTGCAGTATCGGATGGCATTAAGACTATTTTTCGTTCTGCCGCGCCTTGTTTAAATTGTTTGATTAATGATTGTAGTTTTTCTCTACGCCAATTTTCTTTTTTAATAATATCCAGACTAGTGAGTGTTGCGGCGGCGATGGCAGCGGGCATTGCGGTTGTAAAAATATGACTGCGCGCGGTTTGAATTAAATACTCAATTAATATTTCTGAACCTGCAATAAAAGCGCCAGCAGTACCGACTGCCTTTCCAAGTGTTGCCATTAAAATGGGCACATCATTTTGTTCTAATTGTTGTTGTTGCAATAAACCTGCGCCGTTTTGACCCAAAGTTCCAAAACCATGTGCATCATCAATCATTAACCATGCTTGATGCTTCTTCGTAATTTTTGCTAAAGAGTCCACCTTAGCTATATCACCGTCCATACTAAAAACACCATCGCTAACAATAATTTTATTACCCGTTTGTTGTGTTTTGAGCTGACGTTCTAATGAGCCAGTATCATTATGCTGATAGCGTTTTGTATTTGCTTTAGAAAGCAATGCGCCATCAACTAAAGAAGCATGATTTAAGCGGTCGGCATAGATGACATCACCACGTTCAGCTAATGCATTTAACACCCCTATATTTGCCATATAGCCTGTTGAAAATAATAAAGCACGCTCACGTCCTGTAAAATCGGCTAATGCTTCCTCTAATGCTTGATGAGCTTTTGTATGCCCACTGATCAGGTGTGCTGAACCTGTTCCTACCCCATAAATATCTGTAGCGGCTTTAAAGGATGCAATAATATCGGGATGATTAGCTAAACCAAGATAATCATTACTAGAAAAATTAAGTAGTTGCTTTCCATCAATACGCATACAGGCTTGTTGAGATGATTCGCTTAAGCGATGAGTGCGATAGAGTTGTTGCTCTTTTCTTTGTTTGAGCCAATGCTTTATAAGTTTGGGATCGTTTTTCATAAAAGGGTTATGATGATAAATAATTTCCAAATATTAAATAATTCAATGGTCCGCCCAAGCCTAGGCTTGGACTCCTATGGAAATTTAATATCTGAATATCTTATAGATATAAAAAAAGGCATCCTAAGATGCCTTTTTTTTGTACGTTTAAAGTGTTAATTAGCCTTTTTTAATAAAGAAAGTGAATTCATCACCTGCTTCAGAAGTCTCCATTAACTCATTACCTGTTTGCTTACAAAACGCTTCAAAATCTTTTACAGATCCAGGATCAGTTGCAACAATCTTTAACACTCCACCTGATTCTAGTTTGTTAATTGCTTTTTTAGCGCGTAAAATAGGTAAAGGGCAGTTTAAACCACGTGCATCTAATTCATCATTGAAATCGCTCATCGACATTTTCTCCATGTATATTAGTTAAACCTGATATTCAATTGCAACCTTATCATTAAATTAAGTCGTTCGCTATAAATTTATAGGAGACTCAAAAATAAGTCATTTAGAATTACAATTTTGAAAAACAAATTCGGCTAACATATAAACATAATTAGAGGTTATTTTGCAACTTAACTTTACTAAAATGCACGGATTAGGCAATGATTTTGTTGTTATTGACGCAATTAATCAAGTAGTTGACCTAGATCAAGAACAAATACGCTTTATCGCGAATCGACACTTCGGTATTGGCTGTGATCAAGTTTTACTAGTGGAATCCTCAGTACAAAAAGATATTGATTTTGTCTATCGTATCTATAATGCTGATGGAGGGGAGGTAGAGCAATGTGGCAACGGTGCGCGTTGTTTTGCTACCTTTGTTCGTGAACAAGGATTAACTGATCAGAAAATTATTCCTGTTTTGACCAAAAGCGGTAAGATTATTCTTCAAATAGAAGAGAACAATCAGGTTACTGTTAATATGGGTGCTCCAATTTTATCCCCAAAAGCTATTCCTTTTGTTGCTAATAAACAGAAATATCAATATGATATAGAAACTTCTAAAGGTATAATCTCTGTCGGTGTTGTTTCCATGGGCAATCCTCATGCTGTTATCATCGTTGATAATATCCAAACAACACCAGTAGAAACCTTAGGGCCTTTAATACAACAAAGCCCTTATTTTCCTGATCAGGCAAATATTGGTTTTATGCAAATTATCAATAAGAGGCATATTAAATTACGCGTTTATGAACGTGGCTCAGGTGAAACACTTGCCTGCGGAACAGGTGCCTGCGCCGCAGTTGTTGTAGGACAACTGCAAGGGCTTCTTGATCATTCGGTAAAAGTTTCATTAACAGGTGGAGATTTGTCAATTTATTGGGCTGCAGAAGAAAACAGCTCCGTTATGATGACAGGTCCAACAGCAACAGTATTCACAGGAAATATAACAATATGAGTTCGCAATTCAAGCAAGCTGAAAGTACTATGAACAATAACACGATCAATGAAGCGGATATAGCGAGCTATTTACACCATCATCCTGACTTTTTTCAACGTCATACTCAATTTCTAGAGCAACAGCATATTCCGCATCAAAATATAGACGGTGCAACCTCCTTGATTGAACGTCAAGTAGCGGTACTTCGTGAAAAAAACAATCATTTAGAAGCACAACTAAATGGGTTATTGCGTACCGCCCGCAGTAATGAGCAAATTATGATACGTTTGCAACATTTAACTCTTGAATTATTACGCGCTGATAATTTGGATGAAATGATTAGTATCTGCCAAGATGTATTAAATACTGATTTTAATGCTGATTATGTTGCTATCCGCTTGATTAAAAAATCCAAAAAACCAGCAAAAGATCAAGGAAATTTACACTTTATAACCAGTAGTAATGCCAGCTTACGACAATTTGAAAACCTGTTTATTACAGGCAAACCTATTTGCGGAAAATTACCTGTTAGACAACAGAAATTCTTATTTTCCAAACACATGAATGAAGTTAAATCGGTAGCACTACTGCCTTTAAAAACCAATAAAAACATTGGTATCTTGGCATTAGGTAGTGCCGATAAAGATCGCTTTCACGCAGGCATGGGAACTGTCTTTATCAGTCATTTAGCTGATCTCATTTCTAATGCATTTGCACAGCACGTTCGTTAGGAAGCCTTAACCTTTGCCATACACCCAAAGGTAATTTCAGCTAAATTTAAAAATTCTTGATTAAAAACTTCTTGCTCGGCAAATAATAATTGATTTTCAAATTTATCCGCTTCACCGCCAAAAAAATCATTATTCCAAGCAGATTTGGCTGCAGCTAGATTGGCTTCTACACCTTTTTCATACATTTTATAGGCAGGTTTGGGGAAAAAATGTAAGGGGAATTGCAAACCTTGCCAGTAGCTTTCTAGTAATTGCATCAGTAAATTTTTAGCATCGTTGATCGGTGCTAGTGTAAATGCCTCGCTAGGTTGATAGACCTGTGTTTCAGCGTCTATGGCATTATCTAAAGAAATAGTGTTCATAACTAAATGTTGTAACCAAATAGCCAATAAATCCCCCGCATAATAAGTGCCTAAATGATGCTTTATAGCCCCTGTTTGGCTAAGATCACTCAACTTGCCTGATAAAGTAAATTCACCCAACTCTAAATAAAAAGCCTGTTGTTGTGTTTTTAGATCTAAGAGTTGTGGATAATCTTGGTAAAAACCTTCAACAATGTCTGCTTGTTGTGCAAAAATTTCCGCTCCAATATTTCCATGTGGCAATAATCCCTTAGCGCGGCAGATATTGAGCGCATTGTCTGTTTTGTCTGAGGGCATGGTCTCTTGAAGGGAGGCAATCTGCTGTCGTACCGTTGTATCAATAAAAGATTCCAAAGCAAACGGCTCTCGTATCGGTAAAACATCATCATTATGAAATATTTCAATACTAAAACAACGTTTTAAAAAGGTGCGAGCGGGTGAGCGATAAAAACGTGTTAATTGCTCTAAAGTGACATGCTTAAATTCATCCGCGGGTTGATCTAATTTTTTACTAATAAAAGGGGATAAAATGTCTTTTTCTGTCCTCTCTTTTTTGTGCAATGCGACATATTCTTTCACATAGGAAAACAAGGCGTGATCATCTTTATTACCCTTTGAACCCCCTGAATAATAACGCGGGCTAAAAGCTTGTAAAGGGTGTTGACAGATCCATCTTTGTTGCGCTCGTCCTGTCATTTTAGTCAGATAATCCAATAATTCACTTACAATAACTGAGGGTGGTAAACTGCTATTATCTTGTACGCTTTGACCAATATAGCTGATATAAAGCCGTTGCCGAGCGGCTAATAGGGACTCTAAAAAAAGATAACGGTCTTCATTACTGCGTGAACGATCCCCTATTTGCACATTATTTGCCATTTTATCAAAGCTATGGTGTGAATCTTGGCGTGGAAAATCCCCATCACTCATTCCCAATAAGGCGACCATTTTAAACGGTACACTCCGCATCGGTGTTAAAGCGCAAAAGGTAATGCCATGACTCATAAAGTGTTCTTCACTCTTTGAGGCTAATAATCCACGCAATATTTTTTTAATCAAATCAAAAGCAATAATCTGATCAAATTGGGCTAATTGTTGTTGTTGAGAGAGGCTATCTAAGGCTTTTAAAATAAGCTGAGGCTGTGCTTCTTGGCTAAAAATATTTAGTATGAATTGCCGTAATGTTTCAATCCAGACATCCACTTCTAAGCTTTGTAATGACCAATCCCATAATTGAAAAATGGTATCTGTAAAGCCTTTAAAAGAGGCTAAGACCTGTGCATCATTGCCTTCAATTTGGTTAAAAGGTAATAATAAAGAATCATCAAATAACTGCTCACCTGAGAGCATATACCCTAATAGCATACGCTCTAAACCATATTTCCAGCTATGTTCGTCACTCTCAGGTAAACCCGCACTGGCTCGCATTTTGGCACTGACTCCCCAACGAATATTGGTTGCTTGCGCCCAATTTCGACATTGCAAGACCTGTTTTTGATCCAAATTAAAACGCGCACAAATTTGAGGATATTCCAATAATTCAAACACCGCTTCCACATTAAAGCGTTGTTGTGGTAAATCCAGTAATTTAAGAAATAGCTCTACCTCAGGCTGTTGATTAACAGGGGTACGATCAGCGATACTAAAAGGTAATCTTTGTTCTGCGGTTGAAAAAACAGCCTCAATATAAGGTGCATAGGGTTCAATAGCCGGTGCCATCACCACAATATCCGTTGGATTTAGATCATCCGAATTTTCTAAGGCTGATAAAATCTGATCATGCAAGACTTCAATTTCACGCATCGGTGTATGACAGGCGTGCAAT
>JALVEA010000378.1 GCA_027008665.1 Thiotrichaceae bacterium
CCTTTGCCATCGACTTGTTTGGCGACATGATTAAGTAATTCACCTGCTTTAATTTTATTGGTTTCTGCCTTGCTAACCCCTGCAACTAGACTGATTTTACCGTTATTTACCGTTGATAATACCACCGCTGCTTGACCTAGTTTATCTTTTAGTTTGTCTACTGTTTCGCGCAGAGATTTAGGATCAATATTGTCCACATTGACTGCTAGTATTTTAATGCCATCAATCTCTTTTGCCTGTAAAGCAAGATCAGCGCCTGCCTGTGTGGCTAGTTTGGCTTTTAGCTGGCTTAATTCTTTTTCAAGATTTCGGTTCTTTTCAAGGATTAAATTCACCTTGGCTGTTGCTTCCGTCACGGATGATTTAACAGTCTGTGCAATTTGTTGCAGTTGCTGACCTTGTTTTTCTACCCATTCTAAAGCTGTTGCACCTGTGATGGCCTCAATACGACGCACTCCTGCGGCAATACCACTTTCGCTAATAATCTTAAATAAACCAATATCGCCTGAGCGTTGTACATGCACACCGCCACATAATTCGGTGGAATAACCAATGCTGACAACACGTACTTCATCGCCATATTTTTCACCAAATAATGCCATTGCCCCACGTTCGATGGCTTTATCCATTGAGGTAATCTCAAATTGTGCGGGCGTATTAAGGCGAATTTGTTCATTAACTAGTTTTTCAACTTGAGAAATTTCATCCGCTGTTAGCGGTTCAGAATGGGAGAAATCAAAACGTAATTGTTTTTCTGTCACTAAAGAGCCTTTTTGCTTTACATGCGGCCCTAGCACTTTTTGCAAGGCGGTTTGCATTAAATGGGTTGCCGAATGATTTAATACAATCGCTTCACGACGCTGGCTATCGACCTTTGTGGTGACAGTATCATTGACGCATAAACTACCTGTACGCATTACGCCATAATGGATAAAAACATCGCCCTGCTTTTGAGTATCTTGCACCTCAAATAAAGCACCTTCTGCCCTAATTTCACCCGTATCGCCAATTTGACCGCCTGATTCAGCATAAAAAGGAGTTGAATAAAGCACAAGCTGTGCTTGATCCCCCTCTTTAATAGAATCAACGGTTTTACCTTCAATAAAGATTTTTTCTATGACATTTTTATCACTGATTTGATCATAACCACTAAAGCGCGTATCACCCTCGACATCTAGTTTAGTATTATAGTTAATATTAAATTTACCTGCTGCACGCGCACGTTGCCGTTGTGCTTCCATTGCAGATTCAAAACCTGCTTGATCGATTTTAAGCTTGCGTTCACGCGCAATATCAGCGGTTAAGTCAACAGGGAATCCATAGGTATCATATAACTCAAACACTACCTCACCTGATAGGGTATCGCCTTTTAAATCAGCAATTCCTGCTTCAAGAATTTTCATTCCTTTATCTAAGGTCTTGATAAAACGGATTTCTTCTTTTTGTAACTCTTTTTCAACCTGTGACTGTGCCGCACTAAGCTCTGGATAAGCCTCGCCCATTTCTTTAACTAGTGGCTTTACTAATTTATAGAAAAAGGCATCGTCTAAGCCCAATTTATGCCCATGACGTGCGGCACGGCGAATAATACGGCGTAATACATAACCGCGTCCTTCATTTGAAGGGATAACCCCATCCACAATTAAAAAAGCACAGGAGCGAATATGATCCGCAATTACTTTAAGTGAAGCATTATTAAATTGCTCTGAATCAATATCAATCTTTGCTAGTTTTGCAATCGCTTTGAGTAAATTTTGAAATAGATCAATATCATAATTACTATGCCCATTTTGTAAAATAGCCGCTAGACGTTCTAGCCCCATGCCTGTATCGACAGAGGGTTTAGGCAAGGGGGTCATTGTGCCATCTTGTGAGCGGTTATACTGCATAAAGACCAGATTCCAGATCTCAATATAACGATCTCCATCCTCCCCAGGTGTCCCCGGAGGACCACCCCAAATATGCTCACCGT
>JALVEA010000379.1 GCA_027008665.1 Thiotrichaceae bacterium
CACCCTTTTTAGATTAAATAAAAACCCCAGCAAGTGAGGTTTAATCAAAGAACGCTGTTAAAAACTTAGAAATGAACTAAACGATAGAAAGCTCAATTATGAACTCATTCTTAGCAAGTTGATAAACTACTTCTTTTAGCTTTGCTTCGGTAATACTTGAGCTACTGTGAATAGTAATTAAGGGTTTAGATTCACCGAAAACTTCGTTCAGTAATTTGATTTGTTCTTGGCTGATTGTATCTGTGAGTAGGGCTATTGCCGGAGCTTCTAAGTCTTGATAGTAAAACCACAATGACTCAAAATTAAAATATAGATCTATTTCTGTGGGGCTGAGGTCTTTCAGTCTATTGAGATTATATATCTCCAGGTTAGGGTTGAAGTTTTCAGGTCTAGGGTATAAATCTGCTTTTACTTCTTTAGGGTCTTTACCTATATAGGCTACTAGCTTGTCCTCTAGGTTGTGGATAGGAACTACAATTCTATTAGACATCATACCTTTACCCGGGTAATAGCCTAAGCCAAAGTATTCAACAGTATCTTGGTTGAGGCCTTGGTTTTTGAAGTAAGAGTGCTGGCTTTGTAAGTCTTTTAGCTTGAAGGTTAGAGGTTTATTTTCTGTTACCTCTTCCCTGTTTGTGCCTGCTACGGTATTTTGCTTATTTACCAGCTTCTGGCTTTTTTGCCCACTGCCAGCACCTAGATTAAACCAATCAACTAACTTCTCTGCTGCTTCTCTTATACTACAACCCTCCATTGCTGCCACAAAATCCAGAACATTACCCCCTTTATTGCATTTAGGACTAAAGCATTTCCAGAGGTTTTTGCTGGGGGTAACCTTGAAGGATTTATTCTTTGGATTACCATTATGGATAGGACAAGTACTTTTTAGGCCGTCTTTGGTTTTGATCATAGTGACAAGTAAGCCATAGTGATCTAATATCATTTCCATGCTTATTTGTTGACGTAACTCTTTAAAGTCTATATATCGAGCCATGAGAGCTCCTTTCTCCAAAATCTCAAATACTATTAGCTCTGAAATTTTGGTACTAGCGGCTTAACGGGCTTCTGAGAGCCTAGTTTTTGTTTGAATTGCTTGTTTTAAAAGAAAAACCCACAACTGACGACCTCAACTCCGTTTTTTTGACTTCTCAAACGGCGAGGGAGTGGTGGGTTTAAATCTGAAGGCTAATTTTGTTGGGAAACTAAGCTAGCAGCTAAAACGGAAGTGATTCTACTGCTATGTCTTCGTTTACTTTCTCCCATAACTCTGGTTCTGTATTTTGAGCCATGACTTTAGCTTCATCTTCACTTGCGGTTTCTAAAACTAAGCTATAGGTAACTATCTTAGTTATCAAACGAGATTCTAGTTCGGTTTTATCTTTCACTGTTGGCATAACAAATTCTCCTTTCAAAAGAACTTGTTGTGAATACTAGAGATTATTGGGAATTTGTCAAGGCTTATTTTTCTGATTAAAGTCGGTATATTATAATAATGTCTAAAGATTTTGATAGATGGAATATAGTAAAAAAAGGCATAGATACTACACCAATAGACAAGATACAACTATACAAAGAGCGCGAGGTTTGGTGGTGCAGTTTGGGGCTAAATATAGGTTACGAACAAGATGGAAAGGGTCAATCCTTTCTACGCCCCGTTCTTGTCTTGCGAAAGTTTAACAAGCATATCTTTTTAGGAGTACCCTCAACTGGCAATATGAGAAAAAGAGGTGATTTTTACTGTGCTGTTTACACCAGAAGAAATTCCTTCAATTTTATCCTTTCTCAAATACGCTTGTTTGATGCATATCGTTTAGTTAACCGTATGACAATATTACCCTCTAACAAGGTGGAAAAAGTTAAAAAAGCTTTAGTAGAAAATGTAATTTATCGGAAGCAAGAACCCCAATAATTGCAAAAGCCCCCGAAGAGGCTTTAAGGTGCCGAATGGCAATTTGTATCTATATTCTA
>JALVEA010000380.1 GCA_027008665.1 Thiotrichaceae bacterium
ATTTTTATTTGTTTCATGAATACTTTCACAGCCTGGCCAGCGTGGGAACGCAATTAGCAACGCGCTGGCGTTGCGTCTAAAAACAAGAGCATTGCTGATATTTCACCATCTAGGAATAAAAGGATTAATCGATATTGATAGAAAGTGGTAATAATATTCTTTCTTATCCTTCGCAACGTCAGCGCGTTGTTAATTGCGTCACTGTGGTGCGATGGGGACGAGGAAAAATTCAAGTAGCCTCTCAATGAGTGGGACAATACTCACTTTCTGGAATAGAGAGGATTTTACCCAATGAGTTTGTAGGCAGGGAAGATCGCCCACTTTCCCTATTCAGACATATTTAAGGAACTTCCTAAAACTATGTCTAATGCTGTTTTTTCAACTGCTCAATCAGCCTGTTTTGTTCGGCGATTAGCTGGTCTTTTTCTTTTAATTTTTGCTCTTTCTCTTCTAATCTTTGATTTTTCTCCTCTATCACCTGATTTTTCTGCTTTAATTCCAGTCCCTGTTGCTCAATCATTCTTTCCTTATCTTCCAAATAATCTAGGTAGTCATCTTCTACATCCATCGTTTTTCTGATCATGGGTTCGGCAATAGCGCGTTGTAGGCGGCGAATTAAACGGTGGTATTTTTCGGGGTAGTGGTTTTCATTCAGTTCGAGAATATGGGTATTTTGGGCGATATGTCTATTTTGATCAAAAATAGAAAGCAATCGCTCAAGTTCACTTTGCTGATGTTTATCTAGCTCGGAAATTTGGATAACATAGCTATCATGGGTCAGGCTTTCTATAAACATTTCCTTTTTATCACTGAGTGCTTGTTGATTCACTACATCATAGTAATGGCGGTCGATTTTAATCACAGGTACTTTGTGATATTTAAGCGGATAAGCAAGAAAATAGATGGTGATAATCGGCAAAGGTATCTGTGTTTTTTTAATATAACCGTTTTTTTGCTGTTCAGAGACGCTGTGGTAGTTGTTTTTATTAGCGTACTGTTCACCCAAATAACGTCTAAAACGCATAATATCAGAGGGTAATTTAGCTTTTTGAATCTCAATCAGCACTTGTTTATATTCATTTTCTCCAATTTTCACCTTTGCAGAGAAGTCCAGTCTATATACGGTCAGTGAATGCTGTTCTATATAAGTCGTTCCCTCCTGTGGTAAAAATTCAAGTTCTTCAATGGGCTGTCCGATAATAGCAGAGAGAAGCAAAATAGCACTTTCAGTATCTTCGAGTAGGTATTTAAAAACAACATCATAAATGGGATTAGCAATTTGCATAAGGACTCCTCTTAACTTCTTCGGTGCAATTAGAGAAGTATAGCGAAGTTTTTAAAAATGGAGCGAGGAAAATTCATTTTTCAGGTTAAGTAGCATCTTTTATCGGTCAAGAAGACCTTGGCTATGGTATGCTTGTTTTTTAAGGATTAATCTGTCTCTAACTTAATGATTTTAAAGGGAGATATGATGATGTTTAATACACCAGAAGCTAGATCGGCTTTATATGAAAGATTGATGAATTTTGAGTTTTCTGCCATCGAAGATGAGCTTACTTTTGAGGAACGTTTAGCAGCAGAAAATTTATGGTCTGATGAATTCACAGAAAACGTGATTATTGAGTATAAACGTTTCTTATTTCTTGCAGCTACCTGTTCTCATCCCGTTACGCCTTCTGTCGAAGTTGATCAAGCATGGCATTTGCATCTTTTATATTCTCAGTCTTATTGGGATGATTTATGTGTTAATGTTTTAAAATTTCCTTTGCATCATATGCCTAGCAAAGGAGGTGAAGAGGAAAAAATTAAATTTATAAAATGGTATACTAAAACACTAGAAAGCTATGAAAAGATACTTTCTAGAAAACCATCTGCTCTTATTTGGCCTCCCGTTGAAAAGCGTTTTCAGCTTAACCCTCCCCTTAAAAAAAGAAATAGAATAAGCTGTTATGCTGGCCAGATTATAGC
>JALVEA010000381.1 GCA_027008665.1 Thiotrichaceae bacterium
AGATAAGCGTTCCGCGTCGGGCTTTATGATTAGTCTTATGTAATTCAAATTGCATTAATGACATGGATTTTAGGCTCAAAGAATGGTTGAAAAGTAAGGATTCAATTATCTATACAATCGACTCCTAAAATTTTTAAGAATCAGGACTATACAGTAACTCTTATCACAACAATATATAGTTTTTTCATCAATAGTGTTTGGCATGGTTTTTGCTTAAGGAAAATTTTGTTTTTTATAACGCTGTTACTCAGTGCTCCAGTTTTTAATTTCACGAGAAAAAGGAAGTGTAGGGAAAAATAAAGGAGTTTAGCAATGAGACTACCCCAAGCAATAGAAGAAGACATGAGCTTTAATATCAGGAAATTTATTTGCAGCTTTACATGCCCATTCACGAGGCACATCTTGCAACGCTTTTATGGCAGATATGTTGCTAAAATTGCAGATTAATAATGAAGATATTGCTTATTATCCTGATTTAATGGTTGATTACGATAATCAAGAAAAACGCTTTATTAAACACCCTACTGTTATTATTGAAGTGCCATCTAAAAGCACCGCAAAAATAACTAGCCCCATTAATTTACTGCCTAACAACTACTTAAAGATTTTTGGAGAGTAATATTTGGTTATATTCTAACACGAGGCGGATGAATCACTCCTGTGACTAAACCTGTTCCTAATAAGATAATGGCGGTTGCTAGCCACATTCTTAAGCTAACAGTCTCGCCTAATAATAAATAGGCCCATATAAAAGAGAAGATAGGAATAATAAAGGTGACGCTGGTGGCTTTGGCTGGACCAATATTGTGGATGAGTTTGAAGAAGAGAAGATAGGCGAATGCTGTACACAAAACGCCTAAAATAATGGCATAACTCCATGAGAGGGTTGGGATGGCGCTGAAATCAGGTAAGAAAAATAAGGATAAAAAGAGCAGAAATAGGCTGGCAAAGAATAGGCTTCCTGCGGTTGCTGTCATGGTTGATACTTCTTTTAAATATTTTTTAGTGCTATTAGCGGCAATTCCATAGGTTAAAGTTGCCATTATTCCTGCAATAATCGGTAGCCATGAAATAGCATTCCAGCTTACTTTGTCCCAAACTAAAAAGGTGACTCCTGAGATGGCAATTAGCATTCCTATCAGTTGTAATTGATTTAGTTTGTCTTTTAGCCAAAGATGAGCCACTAAGGCGCTAAAAATAGGGGTTATTGCATTTAAAATAGAGACCACTCCTGCGTTTAGCGATAGGCTGGCATAGGCAAGGAAAATAAAAGGTAGGGCGGAATTAAGAAGACCAATGATAAATAAGCTTTTCCAATGTTTTATAAATTCTTGTAAGCGTTTTTTTTGTAATAAAAAACCGAATAAGCATAAGGTCGCTATAGTGACACGAATCGCAATCAGGACAATAGGGCCAAAATGTTCTGCTGTTGCGCGCATAAAAATAAAAGAGCTACCCCAAATAGCGGCGAGTAGGATAAGTAATAAAATATCTGATAATTTCATTTAAACAGTGTTTTCCAACTGTCTTTTCCTGATATTTTTTCAATCGCGATCATACGTTCAATATGCATCGCTTCTTCCTCTTGATTGGCTTTGATTACTTTTAGTGCATCGCTATTGATGCTAAGACGGCGTATTCCTGAAGCATTATTTGCTGAAGAATTTTCTGAGACATTTGATAAGGAAAGGGCTACTTGTCCGCCTGTCATGGCAAGATAAACATCGCCTAATATCTGCGAATCGAGTAAAGCCCCGTGTAATGTACGATGCTCATTATTGATGTCATAGCGTTTACAAAGAGCGTCTAGACTATTGCGTTGTCCGGGGTGTCGATCTCGTGCCATGACTAAGGAGTCTGTAATGGTGCAGATTGTTTCTAAATGCTCGAATTTTTCGCCTGTTTTTTGATAATGCAAATCCAGCTCGTAATTTAAAAAACCAATATCAAAAGGTGCATTATGAATAATCAGTTCAGCACCTCGGATATAGTCAATAAATGCCTGCGTGATTTGCTCAAAGCGTGGTTTATCGGCAAGAAACTCCTGAGTAATGCCATGAACAGCCAATGCCCCTGCATCTATTTCACGGTCAGGTTGAATGTATTGATGATAATCATTGCCCGTCATTTTACGGTCGATCATTTCCACACAACCTATTTCAATAATGCGATGACCATCTTTGGTTTCTAGACCTGTGGTTTCTGTATCTAGTAAAATTTGTCTATTCATTCATTACCGCCTTTTTCATCCATGGCACGATTTGCTAAGGCATCGACGCGATCATTTTCAATATGACCACTGTGTCCTTTGACCCATTTCCAATCAATATGATGCTTTTGGGCAATTTTGTCTAAGCGTTGCCATAAGTCTTTATTTTTAACGGGTTGCTTGGAGGCTGTTTTCCAGTCACGCTTTTTCCAGTTAGTCATCCAGAGGGTAATTCCTTGTCGGACATATTGAGAATCCGTGGTTAAAATAACATTACAAGGCTCTGTTAATGTTTCTAAGCCTTTAATGGCAGCCATTAGCTCCATGCGATTATTAGTTGTTTTGGCTTCATAACCATAAAGTTCTTTTTCATGTTTATTATAACGCAATAATGCTCCCCAACCACCAATGCCTGGGTTTCCTCGGCAACCGCCATCTGTAAAAAGTTCTACTGTTTTTTTATCTGTCATTATATTTACAATTTAATTTTGAAAATGCGTTCGTCGTACCCGCTGTGCGGTACGATTAAGCGCAACTTTTCCGCCCGTTAAGACAAAAGGTGTTTCCCATGCTTTTTTATACGGACGCATAGCAACGACGTGTTTTTTAGCATGAATAATATAAAGGCTACCAAGTATTGGCCATAATTTTTGACCCCATTTTTCTAACCATGCGCTCCCTGTAAATAGCTTTTCATTTTTTATATTAGGGCGAAAACCTAAATAATTGACTTCCAGTGTCTCAAAGCCTAATAAAGAAAACCAGTCACGAACATGCAAGACGCTTCGTGTTCTATATTGCTTTAGCTTCGAAGAGGGATAATTTTTTATTGTTTGTTGAGTATCTTTATTTTTTTTTCGTAATAATTTTAAAGATCGTTTTGCTCCCGTGAGTGCATAAGGATTAAAACCAATAAGAATACAATGCCCTTCGGGTACTAAAACACGATCAATTTCACGCAAGACTTGATGTGGATTATGTGAACATTCTAGAACATGGCTGGCAATAACCAGATCCACTTCATCAGAGGCAATAGGTAGCTGTTCAGGTATTGCGATTAAATCATTGCTCTTTGTATTACAGCCTATTGAAAAACCCGCTGAAATTCTTGAGTTTTTTAAAAATTCTTTGCGACCACCTAAAATCCCTAAATTTAAACAATAATAGCCAAAAATTTCTGATAAATAGTCAGATATAATAGCATCTAGCATAAGTAATGCTTGCTGTCCAGCAAGACCTTGATACCAGATGGCGCAATCTTTAGTTCTATTTTTGTCTGTATTCATTTTTAGAATGTCCTTAGGCGGGGGGGACAAGTAAAACACTTGTGGCTACCTTTCGATAAATTTTAGGGACTTCGTCTTAAACTAATAGCCTAAGTTCCCTTTCCGATAAGCAACCTTATTGATTCAGCTTATGTTCAACCAAATCACATAGAATGGTTTATCGATAAACATAATAAAATGAAGCCGTGGAGCGTGCATCACCCAATCAAACTATCGACTGATGCATGAATCGAATTAATAAAAATAACACGGTTAACATTAAATAAAAACAACAAAAATCAACGATGTTTGGGGTTAACAATATGTACCATCAAAGAAAACTGGCAGTGGCCGTCTCTGCTGCCTTGGCTATTTCTGTATTTTCAGGTTGTAGCACAAATCATACGATAAAGAAGCAATCTTCGTATCAACAGACAATGGGAGATGTGGAATTCCATAAAGCGGCTCATTTGCTAATGAATTCGAGCCCATCCCAAGTAGTGTATCAAGGTGCTAGCATTCAGAAAGCATCTTACCATCCTACTAGTACTGCTGTCAGACTAAAAAAAGCGTCTTATCGTCCTACTCGCACTGAAAGTTCACGTAAAATAGGTATTGTTAAGGATCTTGAAAAAGCAGCTACCCTATTAGGAGTCACGAAAAAACCTAGGCGAATCCAAAATATTTATCGTCCTGCAAAAAGCAGCCAAGTTTACCATCCACAACTTAGAAAAGTAGCAAATCTACTGGGAGTCAATACAAAAAACAATCAGGCAAAGCAACGGTTCATCGCACAACAAGCTCTGAGTCCATTACGACAACAGGTAGCCCGTGGCAATGATAATATGTGGCATCGTATCTACCGTGGTCAGAAAATGGGAAGCTACGCTAAGCACCCTAAAGTTCGTCGTTTTATTAGGCATTATGCAAGTAATCCTGAACGCTTAAACCGTATTACTAGTCGCGCTTCTAAATATTTATTTATGGTCGTTGCAGAGCTAGAACGGCGTAAAATGCCTACCGAATTAGCCTTGCTCCCCTTTGTGGAAAGTGCCTATGTCAATACTGCTCGATCTCATGCGTCGGCGGCTGGAATGTGGCAATTTATCCCTTCAACAGGTCGCTTATATGGGCTTAAACAACGACGTGGTTATGATGGACGTATGGATTCTTTTGAATCGACGCGTGCGGCATTAGATTATTTGCAAAAATTAAATAGAGACTTTAACGGCGATTGGTTTTTATCACTTGCAGCTTATAATGCAGGAGAAGGGCGTGTGCAACGTGCAATAGATTATAATCGTCGTAAAGGACGACCAACAAATTACTGGAGTTTACGCCTACCGAGGGAAACAAAAGAATATGTACCGCGTTTATTAGCTTATAAAGAAATTATTCGTCATCCTAAACGCTATGGTATACGTCTACCCACCGCGACTAGCCGACCTGCTTTAGTGCCTGTTTGGGTTAATAAAGTGATAGACTTACGCAAGGTGGCTCGTCAGGCTGGATTACCTATTTATACATTGACTGCATTAAACCCAAGTTATTTAAAGGGGATTACCACACCTCGATTATCTAAACGCATTATTTTACCCGCTCGTTATGCAGGTCATTTACACCATATCATCCGAAAAATGCCAAGCGCAAAAGATTCCAATTACCGTTACACCAAACGATACAGTAAAAAACGCTCAAGCAAGCGCTATAAAAAATCAAAGCGAAGCAGTAAACGTATTATTACGCATCGTATACGTCGTGGCGAGACTTTGTATAAAATTGCTTTGCGTCATGGAACAACGGTAAAGAAAATTATGCGTATGAATAAACTTCGTTCTTCTAAAGTACAAGCAGGCAGGCGGCTTAAGATTGCGAGCAAAAGAAGCGGAAAAAGTTATTCTTGAAATTAAAGGCGTAAGCAAATGAGCCTTTAGAGGCTGTGTAGGAATACTTACACAGTCTATAAGGTATCCATCAGGTCAATCATAAACTCTGTATCTTCTTGTGTTTGTTGTTCCCAGCCTGTCAGTCCCATTGCTTTAAGCACATCTGCACCTTTTGAATCGTGTTGCATATTCATTAACAGTGACTGTAGTTGTTGATGATATGGTTGCAGTTTTGGTCCCGCGAGTAAAATATGACGAATAATAAATATCTCACTGGTCATTAACACCTTCAATTCATTCCTAATAAGATGTGATAGATCATAATAGGCATCCTTGAGAAAAAAGCCGATATCTGCATTATGTTGTAAAAGCTGTTTAGCAACTAGTACATAGCTATCCATTTGCTGAATATCGGTATTATTAGCATTAAGATCGGCGGGTTCTAGCATCATCATACCCATTAGATGCACATCAGGGTCATCCGTGGTAACAATCTTTAAACCCTGTTGCAACGCTTCAATATTCTCAATTGGCGCTTGCTGATGACATGCAATGATTGTTTCATCCGCTTTACTCAAGGGCGCGGCTAATGCAACAAAGCCTTTTTCGCGTACTAACATCGCCGCGTCATAAGGATTAGCATAGATTAAATCAATTTTATCCTCTGCAATTGCCTCACGCTGTTGGCTAAAACTATCATACAGCTCTAGGTGAAAAGCTAACTCTGTTTGACGTTGTAGCCATGTATTAAACACATACCACCCAGCAATATGCTTGGGGGTAAAATCAGGGCTAACACTTAAAACGTAGGGCATAATGATTCTCCTTCCTTAGCAAGCATTTGGGCATAAAGTGGAATGATTTCATTAATTTTTTTCCTAGAGGGTTTGCGTCGTACCGATGTATAACCGACTATTTTACCCTTGCGAATATTAGGAATAACAACCGCATAGACCCAATAATATGAACCATCTTTGCGCAGATTTTTTACATAACCATGCCATTTATTCCCTTGCTGAACAGTATCCCATAAATCTTTAAAGGCAGCTCTTGGCATATCAGGATGACGTAAAATATAATGATTTTGCCCCATTAACTCTTCATTACTATAACCCGACATATCAATAAATGACTGGTTATAATGCGTCAGCACACCTTTAGTATCTGTACGGGAGACAATCAAACGACCATCAGGAAAAGGAATTTCTTGATCGATAATAGTAACGACCCTGTCAGTACCGTCATAATAATTCAGTTTCATATTAACACCTTTGTATGAGTTGCCGATGTAATCTCGCCCTTGATGTCGCGCGGTTACAGCAAGCTGAATCTATAACTCATTGATTTATAAAATAGGGGGGTAAGGAAATTTCAAGCATCAGTGAATTATCTGGGGAAGGGCTAAATCCATGCCCCGACCTACTTTGTAGTAAAGAGTATTGATCTAAATACAACCATGACACAAAAATAACACATATAAAATAAATTGATTTAAAAAGTGTTGATATAAGGTCATTATTTACCTAGTAGAGGTATTATGATTCAATCATGGAGGATGTGGAGAATTATTCTATACTTCATTCATGGATATCATCATCAAAGAATACTCACGTATTATCTGGCAAAATAAATGGCCTTTTTTACTGGTTTTAACAGGGTTAGTGGTCACTACCTCGCTTGAGTTATACAACACACATTTTTATAAAAATATTGCTAATGCATTAGTTGAACCCTATTCGGAACAAACTCTAGCATTGTTAATGGAGAATTTATCTTATATCGTACTCTTTTTTGTTATGACTTGGGTTGCTTGGCGATTTATTGAGTTCGGTATTATTCCTGTTGATGGCCGTGGGGTGATGTTGCTAGAAAAACGCTGTTTTGAGGTGTTATTAAAACAACATCATGGTTTTTTTGAAGATAGCTTTTCAGGTAGTTTAATCAAACAGGCGGGTCGATTCTCTAAGGCTTTTGAGGATATAATGGACTGGTTTTTCTTCCAGTTTTTTCAAAATATCCTCACTATTATTATTTCCTTTATTATTTTTTATCAGCGACAACCACAGTTTGCTTTCTATTTTTCTATTTGGGTGGTGATATTTATTAGTTGGGCTATTTTGTTCTCTATGTTCAAATTGCGCTTTGATAAGGCAGTTCAGGAGTGGAATTCAAAATTAGGAGGGAAATTTTCAGATGCTATTAGCAATATTTTTATTGTAAAAACCTTTGCTTTAGAAGCAACTGAACGAAAGATATTCAATCAAACCGCTGATATTGTTTATAACAAGAAAATCATTTCATGGGGATTGATGTTTGTTTCCTTTGCCGTGCAAGGAATTTTGACCTTTAGCATTGAATACTTATTAGTTTATATGATGATTATGAAATGGAAACAGGGCAATTTTGAAGTGGGCGAATTTGTTTTATTTCAATCCATTATTATTATTTTAGTGGCTCGATTATGGGATTTTGGACGGAATTTTCGTCACTTCTTTGGTGCTATTGCCGATGCCAGTGAAATGGCAGATATTTTTCGAC
>JALVEA010000382.1 GCA_027008665.1 Thiotrichaceae bacterium
TGAAAGTTTTTGACTATAATTCAAAGGCTCCTGTTGATGCTTATAATGATATTATTACCGTTGAAGTTCGAGCGGAGTCTTGATATTAACCCTATAGACTTTCATATAAATAATTTCCTGATAATAAGGAGTGAAAGCTTCAGCTTTTCAATCATCAAGATGAAATCTAATAAATGAACGTCTGTAGAGTGAAGCAGTCATATTTCGTTACCCAATAGGAATTGGCTAACGAAATATTCTAACTAGTTTTATTTGCAGGATAATCCAAAGCAAACAAGTTAAATTAGCGGATGTTGTAGGTGATATTCCAACAGCAGGAAAAGAAGAAAATCGCATAATGCAATTGAGATGATGGCTAAAAGTCATTTTCCTGAGCAAATGCATATTGAGCTTATGGAGGCAGTACAAACGATTATTCCTAAAGACACGAAAATGGTTGTACTCGGTGATGGTGAGTTTGATGGAGCGCAATGGCTTAAATTACTCGAAAAATATCATTGGCATTATAGCTGTCGAACCGCAAAAACGAGCAAGTGTTATGAAGACGGAGAAGCGTTTAACCTTCATAAAAGTAGACTAAGAAACCCCAAGCGGGTTGATCGCTAAAAATATTTAAGCATTTTTTAAATATTTTTTAATCGATTTAACCCCATTACGTGCTTCATTCGAGCTTGGTTTTAATAACAATGCTTTGCGATAATATTTAAGTGCTGTTTTATAGTTTTTACTCTGTTGTGCGTATGCTGCCTGTAATAACCAATAACGTGATTTAGAGCTGAATCGACTTTTGTGCTTTTTTGCTAATTGAGTAAGGCGTTTAAAATTATATTGATCACGTTGATCAAAACTAAGTTGCAAACCATTAATTAACAAATCTGTTCTTAATGTTTTAATAAATCCCTTGCGATAGGTTGAAAGTGCTTTTCTTGGACGACCAAGTTCTGTATGCAGTATTGCTATGCGTGTGTATTGAAGTGCGCGTTGTTGTAATGAACCCCTATAACGTTTATTAATAAGTCGTTTATAGTAAGAAAGTGCAGCATTCTTGTGTTTATAACGCCACGCTACCTCTGCCATAATATTAAGCTGTGCTGGATTGGCTGTTTTAAGCCATTGATGTCTGTATTTTTTCCAGAGTTGATGTGCTTTTTGTTTACGACGTGATAACCATAATAGCTCAAAACGGCTTAGGGTACTTATTTTGGAGCGACCAAAATTCTTTTCGATTTGCATCCAGCGTTGCAATGCTTCTGTATAGCGTTTCTCCCCTCCATACCATCGAGCTAGCGTTTCTAGTAGCTTTTTATCTATTTTATGTTGGTCTAAATAATTTCTAAGAAATTGTTCCGCTGATTTTTTTTTGCCCGAATTGACTAAATGGAAAAAAACATCATAAACAGCCTGTTGAGGAAGCTCTTGTTGTAAGGCGATATACTGTAAGGTAGCTAAACCTTTTCCTTTTAAGTTTCCTTGTGCTAATTGAATAATTTTTTGTAGATGCTCAGGTTGTTTGCTGATTTTATAAATCCATTGCCATAATTCCAATGCAAGTTGGTAATGACCTTGCTGTTCTTCTAATTGCGCCCATTGTTGGCGTGGATTAATAGCATTTGGATTAAGCTTAATCACTTTTTTTATATAATAAATAGCAGACGTATAATTTTTATCTATTATTTCAATTTCAATTTGACTATTTAAGGCATTGAGTGAGTTAGGATTACGTTGCAGATACGTTTGATTGAGTTCTCTAGCGATTAATATTTGTTTATTTTCTAATGCAATATGAATTGCTTGCTCAACTAACTTCTGATTTTCTGGCATTTCTTTTAACATCGGTAAAAGAACCGTCAGTGCTTGTTTAGGCTTCTTTCCTTTAACATAAACATTGACTAAGCGTTGTTTAATCACCCAGCGATCATTATCACTGTTTGCAATTTGTTTCGCTTTAATCAAATATTTTG
>JALVEA010000383.1 GCA_027008665.1 Thiotrichaceae bacterium
AGAAACACATTAGCAATTGGTGATATTGTAGGCTTTCGTTCCCGTGAAGGACATGAAGTATATGGTGAAGTTATTCGCTTAAATCCAAAAACAGTCACAGTAGATACTGAACACGGAAACTGGCGTGTTGCTTATAGTTTACTATTTCCTGTTATAGATTCATCAGTTATCAATGCCAACTATATTACTAAAAGTTAAACACCATCTATTACTATTGAGTTTTTGGTATCCATAATCATCTCGTCCATTAATTAAATTATGGGTGTCCTAAAATGCTTATACGAGCTACCTTGCTGACAATTTATAAATATCATATCAATATCTGGATAAGTTTTTTTATTTGCTTCAGTTCGTGTAAATACACCGCTTTTAATTAGCTCCTTATCCTCATAAAATAAAGGGTAGCCTTGATCAGAATGATACTCCATAAAACCCGTTGCTTCAGAGATAGGCAACGTAGGTTTGCATCCGTATTTTAAAAATACTTTATCGAAGCTATTAATATAACCACTAGAATTAATAATGTTAGCTATTAATTCTAAATATCCTTTTCGACCTGATTTTGAAAATTCTTTCCTAAAATCATTAGGCCATTTTTTGCTTTTATTCATATACCTTAATAAAAATGGAAAGTTTACTCCATTTCCTGAAATAATAAGCTGAAAAGACTTCAGTTCCTTTAATTGTTTTTTTAAACCAAAGTGGCTCACCAATGATGATAAATCGCGTTTTATATTCATACTTTTTATATTAGAACAACTATACTGGATTGAATCCTTGTATAAGTAAAGGGAACAACCATTTATATGGTGCATTGAATAGTCATTGCTTGAATCCTCATGAATGTATTGCCTGACTAGTCTATTATAAGACAGAATCAGCAAAATAATTATAGTAAGAACAGTAATCAGCATTATCTTTTTCAATTTGGTAAATCCATAAAATACAGTTGTTTTCCCCTATTGATATAACTTTGTGTCGCATTACCGTTTCCGACCAAATTATAATCATCACGCTGATACCAGCCCCAAAACCAACTGACATGTACATGAAACAATAAGTCGATATGAAAGTTTTCAAAATATGCAATACCTTTTCTTCCATTTAACTCGCTCAAATTGTGAATCTTATTCGAATATTTAGCAACACCTAAATAATGTGCTAACTCTGCCGCACCCATAACATATTTCTTCCCATATTTATCTTTCAGTATTCGTCTCCTTGGGGTGAACCTGTCAAGAAAATGAGTATATCCGGCACGATTAAATGCATTTGATAATCTCACAGCACATGAGCCTCCATTACTGGCATTTATAGCCTTTGTAGCCCATGCAGGGAAACCTTTATCCCTAAGCATCTCTTTTTTACCTTGATAGGCATTTTTCAATCTACTAAATGAGTAAAAACCATTAGTATCAATATTAATTATTACATTAGCTTCTCCATATAAGTAGCTATTGCCTCCACCGCTTAGTCCAATAGGATCACTCTGCACATACCGCCCAGTCACCGGATCATAATCCCGATTAAAGTTATAGTGCTTCCCTGTCTCCTCATCATAATACTGCCCGGGGAATCTAAGATTATAACTTAGTTTGGTCCCATCCTGATCCACATCTTCATTAGGCAATGATTCGCCAAACGGCTTACTATCCCAAGCCCATAGTGTGGTGTTGGTTTCATCCGTAATCACCCGCGGTGTATCAATCTGATCCGCATAGATTCGATAAGTTTGCCCATCTTTAAGCAAGGCGACCGGCGTTGAGCCAAAGTAAACAGTTTCCTGTATTGGGTTGCCGTTTTGGTCATATTCCGCAAAGATACGATCATTATCCCAGCCATAAAGCACTGTGCCTTGTGCTGTGGTTTTCTTTACCCGCATATTATTGGCATTGTAAAGATAGCTGTTTGTACCATCTACGCTGGTTAAGCGGTTTCTGGCATCGTAGCTGTAGCTGTGT
>JALVEA010000384.1 GCA_027008665.1 Thiotrichaceae bacterium
TATTTCTTGAAGTTGCATTTTCTGCTGCCTCTTCTCTGGATATTCGACCCGCTTTATATAAAGCAACCAAGGATTGATCAAAAGAGTGCATACCATCACCTGCCCCTTTTTCCAGTAAATCTTTTAATTGCTGGGTTTCACCATTACGAATCACTTCACTAATAAAAGGGGTATTTACCAACACTTCGGTTGCTAGCGCCAATTGACCGCGTGTATCCTTAATTAAGCGTTGTGCAACAATACCTCGAAGATTTAAGGAAAGATCCATCAAGACACGTTGTTTATGTTCTTTAGGAAATAAATACAGTAACCGATCAAGTGCTTGTGTGGTACTAGTGGCATGCAATGTGGTGATAACGAGATGTCCTGTGTCTGCAAAACCCATTGCTGCCTCGACCGTGGGAGTATCTCGAACCTCTCCGACCATAATAACATCAGGTGCTTCACGCATTGCTTCACGCATTGCACTAGCATAGGATAAAGTATCAAAACCAACCTCACGTTGTCCAATAATGGACTTATCATGTCGAAAAACAAACTCAATCGGGTCTTCAATGGTCAGCATATGTCCAGCATGACGTTCATTACGGTATTGAATCAGCGATGCCATTGAGGTTGATTTACCCGCACCTGTTGAACCAACAAATAGCAATAAACCTTCTTTTTTCATCACTAGGCTTTTTAAGACATCGGGTAAACCTAAATCTTCTGGTTTTTGAATTTGTGAGCGAACATAACGAATCACCATCGATACTTCACCGCGTTGATGATAAACATTGACACGAAAACGCCCAACATCACGAATGGTCAAACCTTTATTCATCTCCTTGCTTTCACGAAAGGTCTGCCATTCTTGATCGTTCATTAAATCTTTTGCTAAGACCGCAATAATGCCTGGCTCCATTCGATTATTAGTAATCTGCTTTAATTCTCCTTTAACCTTAATAGCAGCCTTAGCTCCTGTGGTTAAATACAAATCAGATGCATTGTATTTAACCATTGCATTGAGATAGCTTTTTATTTTCATTACTTATGCCTCATAGTCATCTAGGGCTTCAATAGAGATTGTTTCTGTGCCTTTAAAGAAATTATTTTTACTAGCAAAACGGCTATTGAGTTTCAGTTGTAAACGTAATTCATTCATTGAATCGGCATGTCGCATTCCTTCTTGCACATCAATAATACCCGCATCAATTAAACGAAATAAGGACTGATCAAAAGTACACATTCCTTGTTCATTAGACTTTGAAATCAATTCTTTGATCGCATGAACTTCACCTTTAAGGATCAAATCTGACATCATCGGTGTATTCAATAGAATCTCAATTGCAGGAACACGCCCCCCTTTCTTTTTTTTGCGAACTAAACGCTGTGAGACCACACCTTTAAGGTTTAGCGATAAATCCATTAATAATTGCTGACGCTTTTCTTCAGGGAAAAAGTTAATAATACGGTCTAATGCTTGATTTGCACTATTAGCATGTAAGGTACTTAAACAAAGATGCCCCGTTTCAGCATAAGCAATCGCATATTCCATTGTTTCACGGTCACGAATTTCTCCAAGAAGAATCACATCTGGGGCTTGGCGTAATGTATTTTTTAAGGCAATGGCATAATTTTCAGTATCTAGCCCTACTTCACGTTGGGTAATAAGGCATTTTTTATGCTCATGAGTGAATTCAATGGGATCTTCAATAGTAATAATATGCCCATAGGAATTTTCATTTCGATAGTCAATCATTGACGCTAATGTGGTTGATTTACCTGATGAGGTTGCACCCACCATAATCACTAATCCACGGTGTGTCATTGCAATATTTTCTAAAATTGGCGGTAAGCCTAACTCTTTTATACGCGGAATATGTTGTGGAATATGACGTAATACCATCCCTGGACAACCACGCTGAGTAAAGGCATTAACACGAAAACGGGCTTTTTGGGGTA
>JALVEA010000385.1 GCA_027008665.1 Thiotrichaceae bacterium
CAGCGTCTTCTTCGGCTAATGCCATTACCTCTGCATTTACTTGAAAATTAGCAAAGGCTTTTTCGCGTATTTTTTGCTCTTCTTCTTGCCCCATGCTTGCCCAAACATCGGTTGTAATTAATGATGAGCCTTCTGCGGCTGCTCTTACATCTCGAATTAAGGTGACACGATCTTTTAGTTCTTCCAATAATTTTGTATCAGGGTCATAGCCTTCAGGACAGGCGATATTTAATTTAAAATCAAATTGTAAAGCGGCATTCATCCATGATTGGCACATATTATTGCCATCACCGATATAGCTTACTGTTTTTCCTTTAATATCACCACGATGCTCTTGATAGGTCATTATATCGGCTAGTAGTTGACAGGGGTGATAAGCGTCTGTAAGGGCATTAATTACAGGTACGCTGGAATATTTAGCAAAGGTTTCAACAATATCATGCTCAAAGGTGCGGATCATAATCATATCCACCATGCTAGAAATGACACGGGCGCTGTCTTTAATCGGCTCACCGCGACCTAACTGAGTATCATTAGATGATAAAAACATGCCATGACCGCCTAACTGTGTCATACCTGTTTCAAAGGAAACCCGTGTTCGTGTTGAGGATTTTTCAAAAATCATTGCTAAGGTTTGCTTTTTTAAGGGATGATAATCACGCTCCCCATTTTTCCAAGCTGTTTTTAATTCAATTGCACGATGAATTAAGCGATTCAATTCATTGCTATTAAAATCACGGAGGGTCAGAAAATGTCTGATTTCTGCCATAAGAATACTTCCTAAATTGGTGGTGTTTTATTATTAGATATTATTTTTCAGATAAAGAATTTCTTAATCTATGGAGTTAGAAACTTGTTTTTTATGTTTTGCAAAAACTAAAGCTTGGACTCCAGCGAAAATTTAATATGTGAAAATTTATAGATAAAAAGAACGGTTACTGATCTCTACAATAACTTGATTGAGCGTGTTTTATAGATTTTCATATAAATAATTTCTGGAGTCAGTGGCTTTAGCGCTGTTAGATGAGGCTAAAGCATTCGATTCCGAGGAAATTTAATATCTGAACATCTAATAGGAACTTTTAGAAATGTTCCTTAATTAAAGTAACAACGGTAGCTATCACTTTATCGGCTTGTTTTTTAGTGATAATCAAAGGTGGCAATAAACGAATGGTATTTGCTGCGGTGACGTTGATTAAAACCCCTTGCTCACTGGCTGCTGCAACAAGTTCTCCACAGTCATTTTTTAATTCAATACCGATCATCAAGCCTTTTCCACGGATTGCTTTTACCTGATCTATACCGTTTAATTTTGTTTTAAATTCAGCAATAAAATAATCCCCTATTGTTTTGACATTATCAATCAGATTGTTTTTACGGATAATATCTAGCACTGCCAACCCTGCACGCGTTGCTAGAGGGTTACCGCCAAAGGTAGAGCCATGTGTACCTGGGGTAAATAACGCTGCGGCTTTCCCTGTGGCTAAACAAGCTCCAATTGGAACACCATTACCTAATGCTTTTGCCAATGTCATCACGTCTGGTTTTATTTTACTATGCTGAAAAGCAAACCATTTCCCTGTGCGCCCAACTCCTGTCTGGATTTCATCTAACATTAGAAGCCAATCATTGGCATCACAAATAGCACGTAATTGTTGCAGATAATTCGTATCAGGAACAATGACACCGCCTTCTCCCTGAACAGGCTCAATTAATATAGCAACTACATTGGAGTTCGCTTTGGCAACCTGCTCAATCGCTGTCATATCATTGTAAGGGACGCGTACAAAACCATCGACTAGTGGAGAAAAACCAGCTTGTACTTTACGATTTCCTGTTGCTGATAAGGTCGCTAATGTACGACCGTGAAAACTACCACTGGCAACAATAATATTAGGGCGTTCAATACCTCGTTGTTTACCGTAAAGACGCGCTAATTTAATC
>JALVEA010000386.1 GCA_027008665.1 Thiotrichaceae bacterium
GGTCAAAATGGCTTGTCGGTCATGGGTGACTCTAACGGAGCCATTGAGTTTGGCATCCAAACCAAAACCTTTAAATTTGACCTGTTTTCCGAGTGATACGATTAAGTTAGGGTGAATTTTCACCGCAGAGAAACTACCATCAGGCTTTTTTTCACCAATAACAATCACATCCTCTGCCTCATCGACACTGGATTCAGGAATAGCATTGAGGGTGATTTTAGCAGTGGGGATATGAATTTTTCCTCGTATATCGACTGTCTTAGGGGTGATATTGATTGTAATATCAGGGTTCATTACCGCAAGTGCTTCATGTGTATTGACAAATTGCAGATTTGATCCTTTAAGTACCATTTTACCTTTCAAGTTCTTTAAATCTCGCAGTGATATAGAGCCTGATAAGGTCGCTTTTCCTTGTCCAGAGACTAAAGAGCCGTTAATAATGGCTTGGTTTGCATCGTTGGCTTTGACACTTAGATTAATATTTCTAAAGTAGGTACCGACCTTAGGTAGTTTTAATGAAGCATCTTGTAAGGCAATTTCTCCGCTGACTTTAGGTGTTAATAAGCGCCCCTTAAGGGCAATATTAGCAGTGACTCTACCGCGTAAATTAGTTGTTTGCGGTACAAAACTTTGCATCCAATTAATATTAGGGATATTAACTGTTGCCTTGCCTTGAATGCGGTGGCTTTTTTCATTAGCACCTAATAATATTTTGGTATTAGCAGTAAAATCAGCGCGATTATTTAATAGCATTTTAGCATTAGCAATAATCGTTTTATTTTTAATCGTTGCCTTGATAAATGTGTTTTTATAAGAAAATTGATTGGCTGTGCCTGCTTCATCAATATAAGTTAAACGATTGTCGGGAAGCTGGATTAATAGATCTCCTATTGTTGCCCCTTTGGCTTGTTTAAGCTGAAAAGAACCATTGACACTGCCATTGGGTTTAAGTGTTGGGGGCAACCAAGGTTTTGCCATTAGCAGTGGAATACGGCTTAGTTTTCCGCTTGCATTGATTGAATCAAGTTGATTTTTTTTATTTAAATTAATACTTGCATTTGCGCTAAGTTCCCCTTTGTTTTTAAGCAAGAGTCTTGTGTTAGCAGTGATTTTATTGCCATTAATAATCGCTTTTAGGGTCAGGGCTTTATATTCTATTTGCTCTTTGGTTTTGCCTGTGCCGATCACAATGGCGCTTGCTGGCAATTGCAATAAAGCCTCACCAACGGCTTTGCCATTGATTTGCTTTAGTTTGAATTGTCCATTGGCACTTCCTTTTAAATGTAGAGTTTTAGGAAGCCAAGGCTGTAACATCACTAAAGGAATACGGTTTAATTTACCTTTGGTATTGATTTTAAAGGGGCTCCCTTTTTTTGCTAAATTAAGGGTAGCATCTGCGTTAAGTTCCGCTCTATTTTTTAATACTAGCTTTGTATTGGTGCTAATTTGACTCCCATTAATAATGGCTTTTAATGTTGCTGATTGATAATCAATACGCTGTTTTTGTTTACCAGTATCGTATAAAACAGAACTTGCAGGGAGTGCTAAAGAGGCATGACCAACCGCTTTGCCCTTTTTTTGTTCAAGATTAAACAGACCATTAGCACGTCCATTTAATTGCAGCTCTTTTGGTAGCCAAGGTCTTGCCATTAGTAGTGGAATGCGATTCAGTTTACCGTTTACTTTGATACGATGGTTTTTGCTATTCTTAGCTAAGATAATATCGGCATTAGCTGTTAGTTCACCTTTGTTTTTAAGCAGTAATTTGGTATTGGCCGTGATTTTTTTACCATTAACGCTGGCATTTAGACGCAGTGATTGATAGCCAAAACGTTGTTTATATTTGCCTTGCCCATAAAGAACGGAGCTTGCGGGGAGTTGTAATGAGGCTTCTCCTATTGGATTACCGTGTTTCTGTTTTAATTTAAAACGACCATTAACAC